>JAEYOX010000043.1 GCA_023411265.1 Bacteroidota bacterium
AACTGGTCCGGGCTTATTTTAGCTTTTTGAAAAACTCCCACATCGCAATTCCTGCACATACTGAAACATTGAGGGAATGTTTGGTTCCCAACTGAGGAATTTCAAGGAAAGCATCATAACTGCCGAAAGCTTCCTCGGATAATCCCTCCACTTCATTTCCAAGCACCAGAGCGTATTTTCTGTTTTTATCAATGCTGAATTCTTCAATATTCCGGCTGCTGGTGGTTTGTTCAATACCGATAATTTCCACGTCTTCCTGTTTTAAGTTCAGAAGTGCTGTAGAAATATTCTTTTCAAATACCCAGTCTACACTTTCCGTTGCTCCAAGCGCGGCTTTATGTATTTCACGGTGGGGCGGGACCGGAGTAATTCCGCACAAGACAATTTTTTCTACAATAAAAGCATCAGCAGTTCTGAAAACGGCACCTACATTATGCATGCTCCGCACATTATCCAAAACTATGGTCAACGGAATTTTTTCAGTGTGCTTAAAAGTTTCCACATCTATTCTCCCCAGTTCTTCGAGTTTCAGTTTTTTGGTGGTTGACATTTTCGTATTTTTGACAAAATTAATTTTTAAAGAACAAGTCACAAAGTTTTGTCATAGCGAACGGAAAAATTAATACAGTCCATCTATAAAAAAATCCGTGCATTATGTGAAAATCAATTATTTGTGAGAAACAATCCCATGGCAAAAGCAAAGAAAGAAACCCCGTTAATGACGCAATACAACACGATCAAGGCGAAATATCCTGATGCTTTGCTGCTGTTCAGAGTGGGAGATTTCTATGAAACTTTCGGAACGGATGCCATCAAAACTTCCCAGATTTTGGGGATTGTCCTTACTAAAAGAAACAATGGCGATTCACACACTGAACTCGCTGGATTTCCGCATCATTCCATTGATTCCTATCTGCCTAAACTGGTTCGTGCCGGGCTTCGCGTAGCTATTTGCGATCAGCTTGAAGATCCTAAAACGGTAAAGGGTATTGTGAAAAGAGGCGTCACGGAGTTGGTGACGCCCGGTGTCACGTTTAACGATCAGGTATTACATTCCAAAACCAATAATTTTCTGCTTTCTGTTCACAAGGACAAAGAAAAATACGGATTTGCATTGGTAGATATTTCCACCGGTGAATTTTTAGTTTCTGAAGGAAATCTGGAAAAGCTTCTGCATGTGGTCCATACTTTCGACCCCAGCGAAATTATTTATCAGAGAACCAAGGAGCTGCCCTCACAGTTGAAAAACAAAAACTCTTTCAAACTGGAAGACTGGGCCTTTCAGTATCAATATGCCTACGAAAAACTGACCGCTCATTTTAAAACCAATTCGTTAAAAGGATTTGGAATTGAAGAAATGGAATTGGGAATTACCGCCGCCGGAGCTATTTTCGCCTATCTGGTAGAAGATACGCATCATCAGTTGCTGTCGCACATCACCAAGATACAGCGGATTCCTCAGGAGGATTTCCTGATGATGGACCATTTTACGCAACGTAATCTTGAGATCGTTCATCCGTCCAGCTATGAGGGGAGAAGTCTTCTCGATATCATTGATAAAACATTAACTCCGATGGGAGGAAGGCTATTGAGGAGAAGAATCATTCTTCCGCTCAAAAACGTCAACGAAATCAACAGAAGACTGTCTTTGGTTGAGTTTTTCAACAATGAAGATGATCTGAAGTTTCAGATTCAGAATCTGTTGAAATCAATTTCAGATCTTGACAGGCTGATGGGGAAACTGGCGGCTGAAAAACTTTCACCGAAAGAATTAGGTTATCTGCGGCAAAGTCTGATGGCCATCCATGAAATCAAGGAAAAGCTGAAACCGCATCACGATGTTTTAGCGTGGTTGCCGCCATTGAACGAAGTTTCTGATGTAATCAGTTTTTTAAACACTCATCTGAATGATGAACTCCCTGTCCACCTTTCAAAAGGGAATGTTATAAAAGAGGGTGTGGATGCGGAACTTGACCGGTTGCGGAACCTGCAGTCTAAAGGCAAAGGTTTTTTAGAAGAAATGTGCCAGCGAGAAGTGGAACGTACCGGAATTTCTTCTCTTAAAATTGATTTTAATAATGTATTCGGATACTATATCGAAGTCAGAAATGCTCATAAAGACAAAGTTCCTTCTGACTGGATCAGGAAGCAGACTTTGGTGAATGCAGAACGTTATATCACTGAAGAACTGAAAGAATATGAAACTCAGATTCTGGGTGCTGAAGAGAAAATCTCAGTACTCGAGCATCATCTTTACCGGAAGGTTTGTGAAAATGTGATGAATTATATTGATCAGATTCAGGACAATTCCCATATTATCGCGCAACTGGATGTTGCCGTTGGTTTCAGTGAGCTGGCCGTATCGGAGAGTTATACAAAGCCTATTCTGAACGATGGTTTTGCAATTGATTTAAGAGAAGCACGGCATCCGATTATTGAAAATGCTTTGCCTTTAGGTGAAAAATATATTCCGAACGATATTTATCTGGACAGAGATTCACAGCAAATCATCATGGTCACCGGTCCGAATATGGCTGGAAAGTCGGCTATTCTGCGTCAGACTGCACTGGTTTGTCTTTTAGCACAGATAGGCAGTTTTGTTCCCGCAAAAAATGCGGAAATCGGGGTTTTGGATAAAATCTTCACCCGGGTTGGCGCCAGCGATAATATTTCTGCCGGCGAATCTACTTTTATGGTAGAGATGAATGAGGCGGCCAACATCCTTAACAATATTTCGGAGCGGAGCCTTATTCTGCTGGACGAAATCGGGAGAGGCACTTCTACCTACGATGGTGTTTCCATTGCCTGGGCCATCGCCGAATATCTCCATCAACATCCTACACAGCCAAAGACGCTTTTCGCTACGCATTATCACGAACTGAATGAAATGACGCTGAATTTTGAGAGAATCAGGAATTTCCATATTTCTATTCAGGAGAATAAAGGGAATATCATTTTTTTAAGAAAACTCGTTCAGGGCGGGAGCGAGCACAGTTTTGGGATTCATGTAGCAAAACTGGCTGGAATGCCGGCAAAAGTGGTGAACCGAGCCGGTGAAATTCTAAAAACACTTGAGGCAAGCCGAACACAAGGAAGTTCAAAAGAGAATATAAAAAAGATTACCGAAGAAAATCTCCAGCTTTCATTCTTTCAGCTGGATGATCCCGTATTGGAAAACATCCGGGAGGAACTTACCAAAATCGACATCAATACCCTGACTCCTATCGAAGCACTGATGAAACTAAATGCGATCAAAAAAATGATTGGGAGATAGTGGTGAGGTGGAATTACAACTGGTTAACTCCTACTTTCCATTCAAATCCTCAGCAATCAGCCAGGCTTCGCTCCAGCATGCCTGAAAGTTGAAACCGCCGGTCACAGCGTCAATGTTCAGGACTTCGCCGGCGAGGTAGAAGTTTTCCAGGATTTTGGAAGACATATTTTTGAAGTTGATTTCTTTCAGTTCAACGCCGCCTGCCGTTACAAATTCATCTTTAAATGTTGATTTCCCCTCTACTTTCAAGTTTTTCCGACACAGCTGTTTCAACATGATTCTCATTTCCTTGTGTGAAATCTGAGCTACCTGTTTCTCCGGATTTATCCGTGAAACTGCCAAAAGCTGGTTCCAGAAGCGCTGTGTTACATTGAATATCTTACTTTGTCCGATCGTTTTTTTGGGATGGTGCTGTTTAAATTCTGTGAAGATCATTTCGGCATCTTCTATGGTTTCTGAAATGAAGTTCACTTTTATTTCAAACTGATAATTGAGATCAAAAAGCTCACGGGCTTTCCAAGCTGAAATTTTAAGAATAGCCGGTCCCGAAAGGCCCCAGTGCGTAATAAGCAGCGGTCCGCTTTCATTTATTTTCAATTTGGGAATGGAGACTTCAGCCCATTGAAAACTTGTTCCCGGCATTTCCTTCAACAGTTCATCTTTAATATTAAATGTAAATAATGAAGGAACGGCCGGCACGTTTTTATGGCCAAGGTTTTCCAGAATTTTCAACGATTTTGGCGAGCTACCGGGAGTGTAAATGACAAAATCGGTGATGAAATCGCCGTTGGTGGTTTTGATAGCATATCGATTTTCAATTTTCTGAATATCCATAACGGTTGTTTTAGTCAGAATTTCAAAGTTTTTGGCCTTAATTTCCTTTTTAAAACAACTGATAATGCTTTGCGAAGAATTGCTTTCAGGGAATATCCGGTTGTCGTCTTCTATTTTCAGTGGTACATTTCTGTCTGCGAACCATTCCATCGTATCGCCGGGTTGAAATTTGCTGAACACACTGAGGAGTTCTTTATTCCCTCGGGGATAGAATTTCACTAAATCTTTGGGATCGAAACAGGCGTGTGTTACGTTACACCTGCCACCACCGGAGATTTTCACTTTCTGAAGAACATCGGAGTTCTGCTCCAGGATAGTCACTTCATATTTCTTTTCGTCCAGATTTGCGGCGCAGAAAAAGCCTGCTGCACCGCCGCCCACCACAATGATTTTTTTTCTCATTCGTTGAAATTACTGCGCAAAGTTCCGAAAATAGTCAGAAAAGATCAGGATTCTTCTTTCAATTCTTCCTTTAATTCTTCCTTCAATTCTTTTAATTTACTCCATTTGGCGTGTTGTGAAGGAATAACTCGGTATCCTTTTTTATAAGAATACACTTTGGTAAATTTGGCTCCGAAGAAAATCAGCATACAGGAATAATTAATCCATAACATAATGAGAATTACGGTTCCGGCAGTTCCAAAAGCCGAGGTAGGTTTAAATTCTGAGAAATAAAGACTAATAAGAAATTTCCCCAATGTAAATAAAACGGCAGTCATCAGTGCGCCTCGCCATACCGGTTTCCAACTTAGCTCGACATCTGGCAGTACCTTGAACATCAGTGCAAAAAGAAAAGTAACCACTCCGAAGGCAATGGCGAAATTCACAAATTCAGCGAGCAGATAGGTTTCCAGCCCGAAATATTGTGTGATCCAGGTATTAAAAAAACTGATTAACGAAGACAGCACCATGGTAATCATTAGCAGAAATCCTAAGATCAGAATCATTCCTAAAGAATTAGCCCTGTCCAGAAGGAATTTTATCAGTGCTTTCTTGGGTGCGGGTTCCACATCCCAAAGTTCGTTCAGTGAGCGTTGCAACTGAAAAAATAAAGTGGTGGCACCGAAAACCAAAGAACCGATACCAACTATTTTCATAAATACATTTTCTTTGTCTATCAGAGCTCCCGCGATCATATCCTCTACACTTTTGGATACGTCGCTTCCCATCAGCCCGCTGATCTGTTTGCTGATTTCACCCCGAATGGCTTCTTCTCCAAAAAAACCACCGGCAATCCAGATGATGATAATCAACAACCCGGGAATAGAGAATATCGCATAGTATGCTAATGCAGCAGCATCTTTGGTAGCATTGGAGTCATTCCATTCTTTAAAACTTTCTTTAATAACAGGCCATAAAGATTTGATTTTTTTCATGATGATCAAGTTACAATTTTCATTCCTTCGGCTGGTATCAGAAAGGATAACCGATGGCAATGTTGAGAATAAGATTATCTCTTCGCCATTGGCTGCTTCCGAAATTAATTTTATCAAAAGTCCAGCGATCGCCTTTTTCATAATACGGAATCCGAAGCGGCATGGCGAGATCCAGACGTAAAATAAGGATATTAAAATCCAGCCGAAGTCCGACACCGGCTCCCACCGCAATTTCACTCAGCCAGTCTTTGGAAAACTTTGAGCCGGGACGTGATGTATCCTCGTTTACCAGCCAGATGTTTCCGGCATCGGCAAAAGCTGCGACGTTCAAAAATCTGACAATATTTGCGCGGTATTCTGCATTTAATTCCAGTTTAATATCACCGGACTGATCAAAGTAAAATCCGTTATTGTTTCGCGGATCGTAGCTGCCCGGCCCTAAAGTTCGTGCCCGAAACGCCCGGATGCTGTTGCTTCCTCCCGCAAAAAACTGTCTGGAGAAAGGAATATATTCCGAATTCCCGTACGGATAGGCGATTCCTGCAATAATTCTGGAGGCAAAGGAGGTTTTGTCGGTGAACTTATGATAGAAGCGGAAGTCGTTTTCCATCTTGGCATACTGACTGAAAGGGATATCAAAAATTTCTTTCTGATTTCCATTTTTCGCATTGGCTCCTGACAGTAATCCAGTGAGATTCCCGGCAAGGTCCAGCATTCCGCGGTAATAAATGGTATTGGATCTGGGAAGCATCGTGTTGGTATACGTGTAGGTGTATACCGGGCCGAAGATGAGTTGCCTTTCCACCACCCTGCGCAGAGCCGGTGTCACCGCAATAGAATCGTACAATGGCGTAACATTCGCCGGCTGTACTAACGTAATATCGATCAGTTTTAAATCATGCTCTTTCCGAACATTTTCTTTCCAGACATAACCGAACGAGGCGTTGAAATTATTAAGCGTATAATATTTGGTGCGGTTCTGAAATTCATATCCCAAAGTGATATTGGTTCTGGGAACGAATGCGCTGGAAGACGGAAAGCGGAATGGAGCTACAATTCTAGGAATGGAAAGCTGTGCGTTGGCACCGGCACGGAAAAGGTTGTTCGCGTCTTTCGGGCCGCCAATCTGCACATCAAAAGCGCCGTAGGTGGAGATCTTCAGCTGTTCTGCTCCGCGGAAAATATTACGGTGTGTCCAGTTCAGGTTCACTTCGCTTCCCGCATAATTGGCTGAATTGGTTCTTCCTAATGCTTCCAGACGCAGCGACTGCAGTTCCCGTGGCGTAAGAAGGTAGTATGCATCAAATTGATGATTGAGTGAATCCGAGACTACAAATTCATTTTTTACAAATTTAAAAACTCCAAGACTGATAAGGCGGTTCAAGGTGAGGTTGTGATCCGCCCTGTTGTACAGGTCTCCTTTTTTAAAATACAAAGCACGGTCAAAAATAATGGGTTTGAATTTCTTATCAGGATCCACCACGTAAATGTCATTATAGGTATGAGCCGTCAGCGAATCGGAGTGCATCGGAATCTCATAGGTTCTATTCGCCCTTCTTCGGATATCATAATCGGAAAAAACGATCACATTATTGATGGTGAACTGTTCTTTAGCCAATTGTGGAGTGTCGTTTTTTAGTTTAACAATCAATTCCACTTCCTGATTTTTGCTCACGGTACTGTCGGCCTGCACGACGATGTTATCCGGATGGAAGTAATAAAATCCTTTTTCTTTCAAACTGTTGTCTATTCTTTCTCTTTCGGCTTTAATGACGTCCAGATCGAATGGATCTCCTTTTTTCAGGAATGTTTTCTCTGTTGTTTTCTGAATTTCCTGATTGATGACCGAAGAATCCGCAGGAAAATTGACATTGCTGATGAGGTATCTTGCGCCGGGATGAACTGTATAGATCACTTTGGCTTTTTTATTTTTCGATACGGTATCATAGGTGGCCCTCACATTGAAATAGCCTTTGTTTTCGGAATAATTCTCGATAATATCTTTGTTAAATTCTCTGTCCACATCGCTGATGAGTACGGGAGCTTCCCCCAGTTTATATTTCATCCAATAGCGAAACCCTTTGTCTTTTTCAGGCTCTTTGGTTATATTGTAAAAGAAAAGTTTAGGGCGAAGTCCCAGAAAAGACGAATTAGGTTTGGGAACCAGATTGTCTTCCAAAGCAGATTTTAGTTCCTTTTTTTCCTTCTTTTTTATCGTATCGCTCACGATATTGATGTCCGATCCGATGTACAGCATTTCGCCTTCCGCCAGATATTTGGTGTTGCACGAAAGCAAAATCCCTGCAAAAGCTGCGGTAAGCAAATATTTGGTGAATGTAAGAGATCTTCTATTCATTATTTAAATTCTACACTGTCGTTATTATTCCTTCGGTTTTTATTTCTTTCTTTTTTTCTGAAAATATCCCGGAACTGGTTGTAATCCAAGGTGATGATAAATCCTACTCCGGTTTCAATGATCTGCCCCTGCAGGGCTACCTGGTATTCATTTTTCCGGTAGGCTCTCAGCATATATCTTCCGTCTTTTGAGAGGTTGTAGTCGATGGTTACATCGCCGGCAATGTTGGTTGTGTTTTCATTTTGTCGGGCATCTCCTTCCAATCCGAAGTTACTTCCTACAGAAACCTTGAGCCGGTCATCCAGCAGTCTTTTGCTGATGTCCACACCCAAGTCCGTTCTGGTATTTCTTGCTCCGCTTGTATAATCTTCTGAGGATTCCAGATCGAAGGTCAGGTCTACACCCTCAATGAGATCTGAGGCTAGATTATTCAGCTGCTGAGATAAAATTTTACTCACACTCTGCCGCACCATGGTCCCTGCCGAAAGTCCTGCTTCGCTCTGGAAAGGATTTTCGCCGATAAAACGGTTCAGAAGCAATAAGGCAAAAACCTGCTTGTTCATTTCTGCTTCGTCATTTTTCAGCTGTGCCAGTTTGGCTTTGGTATCATCCAGCACCTGGGTGGATACCGACACGTTATCCTCATCAGTTGTAATGTCGAAAGTAATGACAGGTTTCAGCAATTCGCCGCTGAGTCTCAGCAGCGTATTAAACGGAATTCTCTGTTTGTACTGATTCATTTCTTCGGCCGATCTGCCGGAAAGCTGCTGCTCCAGTAAATCAATTGGCGCTGCCTCGGTTTTATAAACCGCGGTGATGTCAAGATCGGCAGCGGTTGGTTCACCTGTCCAGGTAATGGTACTTCCTTTTTCGATATCGAAGCGGCGTTTCAGCATACTGACCGAAAGTTCATAGGCTCCTTCTTCCACAACATAAACGCCGACGAGCGTGGTTTTTCCCGACGGATCAATGCCGCCTGTGAGCTGTGCTTCTCCCTGAAGTTCCACAAAATCTCCGTTGGCTTTATCGATGATAATGGAAAGTTTGGCCTCCTTGTCCACTTCTATGTTCACATTTACGTCCATCCCCTGAATCCTCGTTTCGGCCACCAGCGAATCGGCTTTGATGGTTTCCTGAAGCGCAATCTGATCCTGGTCTATAAACTGAACAATACCCTCCCGATCCTGTAAAGACGGTGTGGACTGCGGTATTACAAAAGTAAAATTGGTATTGTCCGCTACTGCAATTCTGCCGTCTACTCTCGGTAGATCCAGATTTCCGCGTACCTGCAGTGCTGCATCCACAGCCAGAATTCCGTACATCATCGCATCATTCGACCGTTCGGAATTTACCAGTTTGAAATCCTGTGCATTCGCATCCAGGTTAAAATTGAACTCCCTGTAGGTTTCTGTCAGGATTTGGCCGTCAATTACCAGGGAATTTCCGTCTTTATCATTGATTTTAAATCTGTTAAACTCTATTCCGCGGCCGGTAAAATCGATTTTATCATTAATATTGCGGAAATCGCTGCCGGTTTGGGCAATCATCAATCCGGCGTTGTTGAACTTCACACTTCCATGGAGATCGGGATTTTCCACCGTTCCCGTGATTTTCATATTACCGGAAAGATAGCCTTCGGTATTGGTGACGGCATTCATCGAAAATCCCTGAATTGTCTGCATCTGCAGCTGGCGCATGTTCATGTCCAGATTGAAAGTTCCTGAACTGGTATTGTAATCGCCAAGAATTTTCACATCGTTGCTGTTTCCTGAAAGGGTAATGTCCGCATTAAGGAGGTTTGCAGTGGTGTTGTTTACTTTAACATCCAGATTTCCCACCGGGCTTCCGTACACCAGGAGATCGGTAATATCCAGATCGGAAACAAAGGTCATGTTGGTGTTTAGGTTGCGAAGCTGTGCCGTTCCGTTGATGGTTCCCTGTGCTAAAAGTGAATCTTTTCTGATGATTTCAGTGATGGTTTCAATTTTAAAGTCCTTCAGCGATACATTCAGCGGACTGCTGCCGGCCATGGATTCCGACTGAAGAAGAATTTCGCTGCCTGCGTTGGAAATCCGGAAATTATCTGCAAAAATGCCCTGTTCACCGATTACGATTTTATTATCCGGTGCCACCGCCCAGTCGTCATAATTCAGTCTCAGTCCGTCAGGATTCAGCGCAATTTCTGTAACCTCGTTAACGGAAACTGCTGTTCCGGCGATCAAATATTGGGTGACGTCTTTCTCGTCTTTTGTGGTGACGGAATATTGGATGGTATTATCAGACACATCGCCGCTGATATTGATTTTATCCAGTGCAAAACTTTCGCTCTGCAAAGCCGCGACGTCCAGTCTCAGCTGTAAAGCCTCGTTTTCATTGGTGATGAGCAGCGTTGCATCCTCTATGGTATTTTCTCCGTACAGGAGTTGCGGAATGCTTCCGTTCACTTCCAGTCTTCGGGAATCGGCATCGAAATTACCGTTTAGGGTAATGGTTTGAAAGCTTTTTAAATCCGGTACAAACCTGCGGATCAGATCATCGTTTTTGATGCTGGCACTGAAGGTAAAATGCTGATTGGGATCGGTCTTTTGAAGAGTGCCGGGTTTCCGGAACTGATAATACTGATTCAATGTTTCCTGTAATGCTCCGAAAATCTGGGTCATTTTATATTTCCCCGAAAGTTCGAGATCGGCAACCTGGGACTGGAGCGTTAGCTGATTCAGGCTGTCGGTAGAAACGGCGTTCAGGTACACCTCCTGAAGCGGGAAAATATCTTTAGTATCGGAAATGGCGAAGTTCTGCAGGCGAAGTTCACCGTTCAGGAAATCGGGGTTCAGGTTGGTGAAATCCCCTTCCAGTTGTCCGGCGATAATCATGGGATCCTGATAGAACCCAAGTTGATTCAGATCCAGTCGGACAATGTCCCCGTTTATTTTCACCGATGGATTATTTTCGCTGTAAATTCCCGATGCTGCCAGCTTCAGGTTGGCATTCGGATCGCGGGAATCGAGGTTCAGGCGGTACGCGCCGCGGTTGATATTTCCTTCCAGATTCATATTCCGGTATCGGTACCCGTTGTAATCCGCTTCTTTTACAATGCCTTTTATATCGGCATCGGCCTGATTCAGGTCAAAACTCCGGCCTTTCGCTGCAATCTGAGCCGTCACCTTCCCGAGGTCCTTATTCTGAATTATTCTTCCGATCTGCAGATTTTGCAGATTGGCTTTCACATCGTACAGTTCATGGTTCTTGCGTCGCATATCCACCACAGCGTCCACGGTGGCATTCCCCAATGTTGAAATCAGCTTCAGTTCGGTGTCCACCTGCTCCGTGGTTCCTTTAGCATTTCCGGAAAGGGTGAAAAAAGAGGGAAGGGTAATATTGGAAGGAATGGTTCCTTTCGGAACGAGGCTGTACACTGTTTTTGCAGATGAAGAGAGTTCCCGGATATTAAGGTTATAAGATAAATAATCCGGATTCATCGCATTTCTGATCTTTCCGGAGGCGTTCACTTTCATTTGATCCAGACCGGAAAGCTGAAGCGTCTGGATATGAAGATCATTCAGAGTTCCTCTCAGCCGGGTGTGCAGATTCAGTGTAGCGTTCGGATATTGGCTGAAAGGAGCGGTGTTTCTGAGGTCAGGGGCAAAAGTAAGAAGGTCTGCGAAGCCAATTTTAGAATTTCTGATATTCGCTGAAATCTGAACGCCGCCCGGATTTTCTGAAAGCTGTTCTATAGAATTGTAATTCAGGACAATTTCGTCGCGAAGGACGGTTTTGGGCGTCTGCAAATACAGGTTTCTCAGGAAGGCCTGCTTTTCGCGGTATGCAAAATCGGTTCTGAATTTCTGAATGTTCAATCCGTGGTTTTCCTGAATCTCAGCATTGTTGACTCTTCCTGCGAAGGTTCCGTTTTCCATTCTGAACTCTTCCAGATTCAGGTTGATATTGCTGAATTTAAGATGATTGAAATCCATTCCCCGCCGCAATGGTGCAGCCGCGGTATTGTTGTACTCCGCCTGTACATCTTCCAGG
>JAEYOX010000049.1 GCA_023411265.1 Bacteroidota bacterium
TTGCCAGATATTCATATAAAATCTCTGAAAGACAGTGCATTGGGAATTCGTACTGCACTTTCTGCTTCGCCATATTGTTCACTTTTTAATGTTGCGCAATATATAAATTAATTATTGAACTATGCAATAAACGAATATGATTTTTATCTAATCCGCATTGAGGATATTGAGAATGATTTGGCAACCTTCCCGAATTTCTTCTTCCGATATGGTGAGCGGTGGCGAAATTCTAAGATATTCATTTCTATACAGTTGCCAGAAAACAATCAGTCCCTTTGCCATACAGTCTTTGGCAACCTTCAGTGTATATTCAGGCGAACCGAGATCTACGGCCAGCATGAGTCCTTTCCCGTTAATTTTCTTGATTTTCGGATGTACAAGCAACTCCCGGAATAATTGTTCTTTCTTTGAAATCTCATTCATCAATCCACTTGAAAGCACTTCACGCAGCGTGGCATAAGCGGCTGCTGCAATGAGCGGGTTTCCTCCGAAAGTAGTAATGTGCCCTAATTTCGGAGAATGTGAAAGGGTGTCCATGATTTTTTTTGAGCTCATAAAAGCGCCAACAGGAACGCCGCCGCCCATGCCTTTCCCCATCACCAGAATATTGGGAACAATGTTGTAATGCTCGAAAGCGAAAAGTTTTCCTGTTCGTCCGAAGCCGGGTTGTATTTCATCCAGAATCAGCAAAGTACCGGTTTCTTCACATCTTTTCTTCAGTTTTTGAATATAGGAAATGGTTGGCAGTAGAAATCCTGCTGCACCCTGAATGGTTTCCATCACCACACACGCTGTTTGTTCAGTGATCTTTTCCAGATCTTCCTCCGCATTGAATTCAATGAAATTTACCAAAGGTAAAAGGGGCCGGAATGCATTTTTGTGGTATTCATTTCCGGAAACTGAAAGTGCGCCGTGTGTATTGCCGTGATAGGAATTTTTAAATGATATAATTTCTTCTCTTCCGGTATATCTCTTGGCCAGTTTCAGCGCACCGTCTATGGCTTCTGCTCCTGAATTGACGAGATAAGTCACTTCCAAAGGTTCCGGGGTGCTTTCTGCCAGAAGCTGACACAATTTCACCGGCATTTCCTGAGCATATTCTCCGTACACCATCACATGCAGGTATTTATCTGCCTGTTCTTTTATAGCCGAAATGATTTTTGGATGAGAGTGACCCAGCGTATTGGCCGAAACTCCGGCCACAAAATCGAGATATTTTTTACCGTCTGTTCCAAAAATATAACTGCCCTGTGCTCTGGCTACTTCAAAACCGGCAGCAAATTGGGTGGTTTGTGCCTGATAGGCGAAGAACTCTTTTTGCATGCAGCAAAATTATGAAAAACTTCCGCTTTGCCTATCTTTTATGGTTGGTTTTCATTTTTTTGAAAACCGATCTGTCGGCGTGGTCTTTCCACTACTTTATAGGTTTCCAGTTCGTGTTTCAGTTTTTCTATTCGTCGCGTAAATGCATCATAATCATTAGCAGAAACTTCAAAAATAAACTGCTGTACCGAGTTCAGGTATTCATCAGTAAGTTTGGTGGCTGCCTCTATCAAACTGTGTTCCAGCAGCGATTTTTCAATTGTAAACTGATGGGTCTTCACTTTCAGATAATGGTTGCGCAGGCGTTTTTTCACGCCCTGTGTAAAATCAATCACCATCGTATTGCTGAAAAGTTTCATTTTGGAGGAATATTCATTCCAGAAAGGTTTATGATCCGCATCATTATACTCCAGAATTTTCATGAGAACGGCATCTTCTTCCAGATGATGAGTAAGATACCGCAAAATCATCTGGGAACGCTCGTCCTGATTAGGCGGAAAAACCGGAATTTTTACATCGAATCTGCCGGGCGCGAAAACCTCGCTGTCCATTCCGAGAAGATTATCGGCGGCAACCACCATTAGCAAATCTTCATTCACAAAACGATGAATGCTGTGGAGAATAATATTTTTAGTGTCTTCATTTTCCGTAATCTGATTCTGATTGGGCGAACGGTCTTTAGCGATTTTGTCAAAATTCTCCAGAAACAGAAGCACTTTTTTTTCTTTCATCATTGCCGTAAGGAAATCATTGAAATCTGCTTTTTTTCCGTTGATAAAAGATGTGCCGAGATAGGAATTTTTAACTTCCCGAAATTCATAATCTATAATTTCTGCTATTTTACGTGCCCAGAAAATTTTTCCGCTGCCTTTAGGTCCGTAAAGGATAATTCCGGCGGGTTTATAAATTCCCCAGTCTTTTGCCTGCTGTTCGTCTATAAAAGGATTCAGCATTTCGGTAATATAAAAAAACAAATCGCGGTATCCTATGAAATCTCGTTGAGAGAGCGGCGTTTTCTTTCCGAAATAGTCATAAACAAATTTGTAATTTCCGCCCAGATCATGATCGATACCATAACTGGAAACGGACGATTTATACATCCCGTTTTCGAAAAGATTCGGCTTTTGCTTTTTGATCAGTGCCTCTACTTTTTCTACCGGCTGATTGATCTGTTCAGCAATCTGGCTGCACGTCTTTTCCTGAGAGAGATCCTTTTCATACTTCAAAAGAAATTTCCTGTTTTCGCGGGCAAACTTCAGGAAATCATCCTTTACCTCCATATTCGGGTACAGACATTCCGAAAGTTCGAGATCGAAATCTTCGATAAACTGTTTGATGCTGTAGGTAGAAACGCCAAGTTCCAGTGCAAGATCTGTAATTTTCATTGAGTTGATTTAGAAAAATAATTTAAAAATAAGGAAAGCGTTGCAAAAAGCATGCGGTTTTGCTCTCATCACATTTCTATCTGTTCTTAGTTTCAGAATAAAGTAGTAATTTTTTCTGACATTTACTTCAAAATCATGTTCGGCAGGCGCTTTCTACATTCATTCACTACGGACGCAACTATCACTAAATTTCCTTAAATTTGCACCTTATCTGACTTCGGCAAACAGGTCAGACATCAACTAACAAGAATATGACTTCACAACAGATCCGCCAGCAGTTTTTAGACTTTTTTAAAAGCAAAGAACACCTTATCGTCCCTTCCGCACCCATTGTGCTGAAAGACGATCCCACCCTGATGTTCTCCAACTCGGGAATGACGCAGTTCAAGGATTATTTTCTCGGTTATAAAACCCCGAAATCACCACGTATTGCCGATACTCAAAAATGCCTGAGGGTTTCCGGAAAACACAACGATCTGGATGATGTAGGGCGCGATACCTATCACCACACCATGTTCGAAATGCTGGGCAACTGGTCTTTCGGCGATTATTTTAAAAAAGAAGCCATTGCCTGGGCATGGGAACTGCTGACAGAAGTGTACAGAATTCCGAAGGAGAATATTTACGTTACCATTTTTGAAGGCGATGCGTCTGAAAATCTGGAACGCGATCAGGAAGCGTACAATTTCTGGAAAGAACATATCGACGAAAGCCGCATTATCAACGGAAATAAAAAAGATAATTTCTGGGAAATGGGCGACAGCGGACCCTGCGGACCCTGCTCAGAAATTCATGTGGATCTGCGGACAGCTGAGGAAAAAGCACAAATCCCTGGACTGCATCTGGTGAATAATGATCATCCTCAGGTAGTAGAAATATGGAATCTCGTTTTCATGGAGTTCAATAGGAAGGCCGACGGAAGCCTAGAGAAACTTCCTGCACAGCACGTGGACACCGGAATGGGCTTCGAACGCCTGTGTATGGCACTTCAGGGAAAATCTTCCAATTATGATACGGATGTTTTCACACCACTAATTGCCAAAGTGGAAGCACTTTCAGGAAAAAAATATACCGGAATTTTAGAAGACGAAAAAGATATTGCCATCCGCGTGGTGGTCGATCATATCCGTGCCGTTTCTTTTGCTATTGCTGACGGCCAGCTGCCTTCCAACGGCGGTGCAGGATATGTGATCCGACGAATTCTTAGGCGAGCCATTTCCTATTCCTACCGGTTTTTGGGAATGAAGGAACCCTTCCTGTTTCATTTGGTGGAAGTGCTGAACCAGCAAATGGGCGAGTTTTTCCCAGAAATCAAGAAGCAGAGCCATTTGGTTTCGGAAGTCATCAAAGAAGAGGAGAATTCTTTCCTGAGAACCATCGAAACCGGGCTGGTCCGACTGGACAACATCATCAGTGAAACACTCAAAAAAGGGGAAAAGAACCTCCCCGGCGAACAGGTTTTTGAACTGTACGATACCTTTGGATTCCCGGCTGACCTTTCCAGGATTATCGCTGAAGAAAAACAACTGACAGTGGACGAACAGGGCTTTGAAGCCGAAATGGAAAAACAGAAACAGCGTTCCAAGAAAGATTCTGCAGCCAAGGTGTACGACTGGGTGGTGCTGGAAGAAAGACCCGAAAACTTTGTCGGGTATGATCAAATCGCTGCCGAAACGTACATTACAAGATATCGTAAAATTGAGAATAAAGACGGTGAATTTTACCAGATCGTTCTTTCACAAACGCCTTTCTATCCGGAAGGTGGCGGCCAGATTGGCGATACCGGCGTACTGATTCCGAGTTATGCTCCGCATTTCGACATATCACAACCGGATATGTACAATATTAAAGACAATCCAGATGTGATTCAGGTGCTGGATACTAAAAAGGAAAACAACCTGATCGTCTCATTAATCAATGAACTGCCGAAAGATGCAGGAGCAGTGTTCTATGCTAAAGTGGATGCGAAAAACCGCCGGAATACCCAGGCCAATCACTCGGTGACACACTTGCTGCACGAAGCGCTGCGCGAAGTGTTGGGAACGCATGTGGAGCAGAAGGGCTCCTTCGTGGGTCCGGAATATCTGAGGTTCGACTTCTCCCATTTCTCAAAAATGAATGAGCAGGAACTGGCATTGGTAGAAGAAAAAGTAAATGCTAAAATCAAGGAAAATATTCTGTTAGAGGAACATCGCAACATCCCCATGTCTGAAGCGATGGAGCGCGGTGCCATGGCGCTTTTCGGAGAAAAATACGGCGATTCGGTACGTATGATTCAGTTCGGGAGCTCTAAGGAACTTTGCGGGGGCACCCACGTGAAATCTACCGGAGAAATCGGACATTTCAAAATTATTTCAGAATCATCCACAGCAGCAGGAATCCGCAGAATAGAAGCCATTTCCGGAGACCAGTCGGCGGAATATTTCAGAAATCTGGAAATGCAACTGGCAGAACTTTCCCGGATCCTGAAATCTAAAGATCTGGCAAAATCGGTAGAGAAAATAATGGCGGAAAATGCAGCTCTGAAAGCGGAAGTAGAAGCGCTGAAAAAAGAAAAAGCCCAAAGCGAAACTGCCAGCTGGAAAAATGAATTCAGAGACAGCAACGGCAAACAACTGCTGGTGAAGAAAGTATCTCTGGAAGCCGGAAGTGTGAAGGATATTGTATTTCAGCTGAAAAAAGAAGTTCCCAATTCCATTACCGTGATTATATCTGATGCCGGTGAAAAACCGATGATTACCGTGGGTGTATCTGCCGATCTGGAAGGGCAATACCACGCCGGCAACATTGTGAAGGAACTGGCCAGGGAAATCCAGGGCGGTGGCGGCGGAAATCCCGGCTTTGCTACAGCAGGAGGAAAAAACCTGGCAGGCATAGAAGCTGCAGCAGCGAAGGCAATGGAACTGTAAGTTTCCCTTTCCCGCCAAACCAACCTTTCTTGTGGTTAATGGTTTAGAGGTGCAAATTTGCTGATTTGCGAATTTGCTTTTTAGCTTATCAGCAGATTTGCTTCTTAGCTTTAGTCAGGACTGGCATCAGTACGTGCTTGTTGGATGGGGGTAGTCCACGGGAATTAATGCGCTTGGGAAACCATCCAGTACTCCGACGTTTACAGACAGTGCTCGAACACATAATAAAAATAATTGTACCTTTGTAACAAATGCCTAACACAGGAAACCATCTCAAAAATTTCAAACACATTGTATGGATGTGTTTTGTTTTATTTTCGTTAAGTCCGTGTACGGTAAAGGAAGCATTGGTCAGTTCGGTAAATGCGGACTATGCAAAACCAATCAACAAATCAAGGACATCTATACCGACAAACTCTTGTTCGTATTCTCAAAATGAAAGACAGCAGGTTTCGGTTGTAAAAAAATCGAAAACCAATAAACAAATTGAGCCTATTGATATTATAGGCCATCATCATTTTCCGGTACATTCTGCCAAAGTTTACAACAACTTTTCGAACACAACTTCGGGCAACAGCCCACCAAAGTATATTTTATACAAACGTTTGAAAATAGATATAGCATAAGTTCATACTTATAAGCTAATATCATTTCACGTTTAATAAAATATAAAATTCATGTCTAATAAGATTCAAGTAAACGGACTTTCCGTTTTAATCTTACGTATCGCAATGAGCGGTATATTTATCAATGCAGGTATTGCTCATTTAGTAAATCCCCACGGCGTAACGCAACGCATACAAAATGCGTCGAACAGTAGTTTTGCAACAATTTTTGGCGACCCGCATTTGCTCGGTATTCTGTCGGGTTACGTATTGCTTGTTGTCGGTATTACCTTTTTGCTAGGCATTTTTACCCGTTTATCGGCCATCTTATTGTTTTTGGTGCTTATCCCGATTACAATTACTATTCAAATGGGCAACGGACTGATGCACGGTCCACTTTGGAAAAATATCGCCTTGTTTGGTGGGTTGCTGTATTTCATCATCAATAACCCCAAATCTCATAGTATTTATAACAAATAAAAAAATTATAATAATGAAAAATATTTCAATTAAAAAAATTCTAATCGCTTTGTCGCTGATTTTCATTCAGGCAAATGCACAGGCACAAAGCTATTTTTTTGAGCGTGTATATGATGAAACTTTGGCACAGGCAAGTTTTGTCATAGGCGATTTGAATACCAAGGAAGCCATTATTATAGATCCCAAGCGGGATATAGATACATATTTGGAAATAGCCAAAACCAAGAACCTCAAAATTACCAAAATAGCCGAAACGCATATTCACGCTGATTTTTTAAGCGGCTCTCGTGAATTGAAAGCTGTTACAGGTGCAGAGCTGTTGCTGTCCGATGAGGGTGGAGCAGATTGGCAATACCTGTTTCCGCACACAGGACTGAAAGACGGGAGTATTATCACAATCGGGCAGGTAGAACTCAAAGTAATGCATACACCCGGACACACGCCCGAAAGCATTACTTTTTTGGTAAGAGATACCCAATTTCCTGCTACACCGCAAAGAGCCATTACAGGCGATTTTATTTTTGCGGGCGATGTCGGTCGCCCTGATTTATTGGAAAAAGCCGTAGGGCAAATCGGTTCTCAGGAGATTGGAGCAAAACAGTTGTATGCTTCTATTCAGAGGTTTTCTAAACTACCCGATGACATAGAAATATGGGGAGGCCACGGAGCAGGTTCTTTTTGCGGAAAAAGTTTAAGCACCATTCCGCAATCTACGTTAAAGGAAGAAAAGCAGAACAACAAAGCCTTTCAGTTTAAAAACAATGAAAAAGGATTTGTCAAATATATCTTGGATGGGCAGCCGACTCCACCCAAATATTTTGCAGTGATGAAGCATCTCAACAAAGTGGAGCGTCCACTGTTGATACAAGTTCCTATCTACCCGAAGCTCAATCAAAGGGCTTTTCAGGCAGCAATAGATAACAATTTATTGATTATTGATACCCGAAGCAAAGAAGAAGTTGCCAAAGGACACATTGCAGGTAGTCTGCATATCGAAAACGGAAAATTATTGTCCACTTGGATAGGTTCTTTGGTAGATTACCAACAGCAAATCGTATTGATAACCGATGAAAACAACAACGAAGATTTGACACGTAAACTGATGCGTATAGGAATGGATAATATCTACGGTTTTGTAACTGATTTGGACAAAATGAATTTGGAATTGGAAAAATATGACCTTGTTACCATTGATGAATTTAAAAAGCATTTGAATAAAAAAGAGGTACAACTCATAGATGTACGTACCCAAAGCGAATACAATAGCGGGCATATCAAAGGTGTGAAAAACATCACTTTAACTTCTTTGGAAAACAATTTAGACAAAATCAATAAAGACAATCCTATTATTGTGCATTGTCAAAGTGGAGTACGGGCTGCAATGGCATATTCTATCTTACGGAAAAACGGTTTTGATAACATCAAAGTATATTCTGGAGGAATTAACGATTGGGTCAAAAAAGAAAATGAATTAAGTGAAGGAAATAAAATCTTTATAAATAAATTAAAATATAAAATTCAATGAAACAAAATATTGACAATCCAGTCAACAAGGCTGGACTATTTACATTATCGCTACGTTGGGTTATCGGCTGGACTTATTTTTCCGCTTTTTGGCGAAGGCTGATTCTAGACAACAAACTTATTCCTGAAGAAGCGGGTTATATAGGCGAAAAATTCAACCACTTTCTTCCCAACGCATTGGGCATAAAACCGATTATTGAATATTTGGTATCCAATCCCGAAGCATTACAGATTTCAATGGTCATCTTTACGATTGTGGAAGCTATTGTGGGCTTGTTTATCATTCTGGGTTTGTTTACGAGGCTGATGAGCATTGGGGTGTTCTTCTTAGCGATGGGAATTCTTTTGGGCTCGGGTTGGCTCGGTACAACCTGTTTGGACGAATGGCAAATCGGAGTATTGGGTGTGGCAAGTGGTTTTGTCCTGTACCTGACGGGTAGCGGAGCTTATTCGGTGGATAATTATCTGATGAATAAGTCCTATCGCTTTACCGACAAAAAGTGGTTTGCTTTTTTAGGTTCGGGGGAGCTTCCAATAAAAAATTTAGCTCCAAAAGTTCTAATCATGTCGGTGTTTATTTTTGGACTGACTTTGTTTACCAATCAGTATTTTCACGGTGGTGTATTTGGTACGCTACATAACAAATCCGTGAGGCCCAAAGTTGAAATTTCAAATGTTCAGCAAAACGGCTCGCAACTTTCTTTTCAACTGTTCAGGGTAGAGGGTGCAGATGTTTACGGTTCGTTTTTGATTGGAATACAGATTTTAGACGAAAATAATCAGGTGGTTAAATCCATTGGTCAGGATGAGTTGGCTCAATTTCCAAAAGAAAAAATCGTCAATCACTATGTGGCAAAAATCAAATCAGGAAAACATAGTCTTATTTTACCGCTTGGCGCAAAAGCTGATATAACCATAGATTTGACAGGTGTTACACTCAAAGATAATTATGCTTTGAAACTGATTGACATCAGCGGAATTGAATGGACTGCTGAAATAAAATAAAATAATTTATGATTGAAAAGGCTATCGTGGTTTGATAGCCTTTTACATAATCCTTTAAATAGGTTTGCTCTTAAAAAAAGCATGAGAAAAAAACTCGCTCAATCTGAACTTACAGAATTGGCTGAGAAAATAGTGAATATTTTTCGAGAGTTGAAAACACCATAGTACCTTGCACTCAATATAGAGGAGGGGTTTGGGCGGAAAAGTCCGCTGAGATAAACTCCTGTTGAAGGGAAGTACTATTCCGTCCGCAATGGGAATTACGTTATTTGTTTTTTAGAGAATTTCAGAGGATGAGAAGTCCTCTTTTTTTTGTGTAGTGATGACCTGACTAATTGAAAATTAGTGTAACTTTGGGAAAGAAGTGGTGGTGCCTCACATCATCTTTTGTGGTATGGAGAGTTGAGTATTGAAAATCCCAGCCGGCAGAAACATGGGTGGCCATACGAAAGTGGCAGTAAATTGAATAAAAGAAGTTGATCTACTAACAAAATAAAATTACAGTTATGAAAAGATTGCAAAACAAAGTGGCCATCATTACAGGTGGTGCTATGGGCATGGGTGCTGCAACAGCAGAGCTTTTTGCAAGGGAAGGTGCTCAAGTTGTCATTGCCGATTTTAACGAGGAAAAAGGGCAGGAACAAACCAACAAGATAAAAGCATCAGGAGGTGAATGCTCATTTGTAAAAACCGATGTTTCTAACTCGCAAGACGTACAGAATATGGTAAAATTTGCAGTGGATACATACGGGAGGCTGGATGTTGCACTCAATAATGCAGCCATTACCCCGGACGACAAACCGATCACCGAATTTGATGAGGCCTATTGGGACAGATTGATGTCTATAGATTTAAAAGGCGTAGCGCTGTGCATGAAATATGAATTACAGCAAATGCTGGCACAAGGAGGCGGAGGCTCCATCATCAACACCTCGTCTGTAAGCGGTATACGTCCGCAACCTGGCACTCCTGCATACATTGCTGCCAAACACGCCGTAATTGGTTTGACAAAAAGTGCAGCAATGGATTATTCACCGCATCAGATCAGAATCAATACCGTAGCACCCGGAGCTATTGACACCCCCATGCTGAGAGGTGCTTTAGAGCAATTCGGGTTAAACCCGGAAGCCTATGCCAAACAACTCAGTATGCTGGGAAGATTTGCCAATGCTGATGAGGTTGCAAAGGCGCATCTATGGTTAGCTTCTGATGACTCATCCTATGTAACTGGTGCTGTAATAGCTGTAGATGGCGGTTATACAGCCATGTAATATGACGATTCCATTTGAGCAACACCCACAGGTTGCAACTTAATAACAATTACAAAAAAATATGGCAGAACAAAAAGGACAATCCGACGAATCGGTGTCGCAACAAGACACCACACCGAAAGTGACAGGAATCGGGGGAGTTTTCTTTTTCTCGGAAAACCCTGAAAAGACAAAAGAATGGTACTCAGAAAATCTGGGACTGGAAGTGAACCAGTGGGGTTCCAGTTTTGAATTTCGAAATGCACACAGACCAGACGAAATCAATTACTTGCAGTGGAGTCCGTTCAAACAGGGAAGTGACTATTTTTCACCTTCAAAAAAGGAATTTATGATCAACTATCGTGTTCAAAACATTGAAGGACTGGTGAGCAAACTCAAAAACAACGGCGTGACTATTCTTGACAACATTGAAACCTACGACTATGGCAAGTTTGTCCACATTATGGACGCGGAAGGAAACAAGATAGAGCTTTGGGAGCCTGTTGACAGCGTGTTTACTGCCATGGGCGGCAAGACTACTAAATGACAAGGACCGACAGAGAATAAATAAAGAAAAGAAAGCCAACCGCATAACAGCACCTGCCCAAACGGGGGGATTCGAGGGTTAAATTAAGCTTTTCCTTCTATTCATGCGCAGTGCGTTCGTGATGGTGTGTGCCCCGAATGGACAATCAGCGAAGCTAAAAAATACCCGAAAGTAATACTCTGCATCGTTGGCGGGCATGGTGAAACAACACCAGAATGGCAGTCAGCTTCTCTACTTCAAAGAAGCTCAATCATCAAATATTTATTTATTTTCAGTATTTATTTATTGTTTTTCAATAATTACTTATATATTTGCTGGCATCAATCAAATTCAAAATGCCATGAATAATTTTTCAACAGTATTCCTCCGAATGGTAATCGTCATCATGGGTCTTATCGTGATATCTTTGTGTGTATTTGCCTTTCCTCATATCGCAGAGGGTTATACTGCGGAATTTCCGCAGGAACCGAAATCAGGTTATTGGGTGATGGCATCTCTTTATGCCGCTTCCGTACCCTTTTTTCTTGCCTTATATTTTGGATTAAAACTCCTCTCATATATTGACATGATTAAGGCTTTTTCTGAGGATTCAGTTCGTACCCTGCAAAAAATAGTGTATTGTGCTGTGGCGATGACCATCGCACTGATGATGTATATGCCGGCTGCCTTCCATTTTGCTGAGATAGACGACGCGCCGGGGGTGATCGTTTTTGCTTTTGTGTTCGCCTGTGTGCCGTTGGTGGTAGCGGTTTTTGCCGCTGTTCTCAAGAAGCTTTTGCAAAATGCGATTGATTTTAAAAACGAAAACGATTTAACAGTGTAGGCTATGGCAATTGTGGTAAATCTAGACGTAGTAATGGCTCAACGAAAAATGTCACTTAATGAGCTTTCTGACAAAGTAGGACTGACTTTATCCAATCTTTCCATATTGAAAACCGGAAAAGCAAAAGCAATACGGTTCAGCACTTTGGAGGCAATTTGTAAAGTATTAGAATGCCAACCTGGTGATATTTTAGAGTTTGTGGATGATGAACCAACATCAACGACAGACTAACAGCGTGCAGGGGGCAATCGCAGAGGACGTAGTACATCGAAGGTCGGTGCTTCTAATTCACTGCCGCATTTACTGGTCAACCATTATAGGACAATTTAAAACAACACACAGAAATGAAATTTACAGTAGAAACAGACATCAACCAACCGATTGACAAAGTCATCGAACTGTTCGACAATGCTGACAATATGAGCAAATGGATGGAAGGACTACAAAGTTTTGAGCATATCAGCGGAACACCCGGACAACCCGGAGCACAATCAAAACTGAAATTCAAAATGGGCAACCGGGAGGTAGAAATGACAGAAACCGTCACCGTCCGCAACTTTCCAGACGAGTTTTCGGGAATCTATGAAGCGCAGGGCGTTAACAACATTGTAAAAAATAAATTTGTCAAGATTTCGGAAGACAGGACCAGATACATCACCGAAAACGAATTTCAATTTAAAGGCTTTATGAAAATACTGGGCTTTCTGATGCCGGGCGCCTTTAAAAAGCAATCCATAAAGTATCTGAACGATTTTAAAACATTCGCTGAAAATTCATAAGAGCTTAAGACTTACAGACCTGTTATATTCTTTGAAACCGGAAACTGGTGAGTAGTGACCCGTTCAGTTTCGACATTCCGCTCATCAGTTTCGTAGCGGAATGGAAGGCGCATTGTTTGTTGTAGATATAGTTATCTTAATACGAAATGTTTGTCTATATTTGAGTTGTTAACACGATATTGTAGGCTAGTGTATGGCCTACTTTCAAAGGAGTTGATTGAAAACGACAATTATACCATGGATAAAATAAGTGTAACATGTGCTATTATTATTAAGAATAAAAAAGTACTAGTTGTTCAAAGAAGTGAAAGTATGAAACTCCCCTTAAAATGGGAATTTCCTGGTGGAAAAATAGAAAATGGCGAGAGTGAAGTAGAATGTATTGTTCGTGAAATAAAAGAAGAATTGAATTTGGATATAGCTGTTTTAAAAAAGCTCCATTCATCGGAGTTTGATTATCCAAACATTTCAATTGAACTAATTCCATTTATTGCGAAACAAATTGGTGGGCAAATTAGGCTTAGTGAGCATGCTGCTTTTAAATACATTGAAAAGGAGGAATTATTGGACTTAGATTGGGCTGAAGCTGACATTCCAATTGTTAAAGAATATTTGAGCTTATGAATCAAGGAATTTATGAAGAACTAGTAACCCAATTGGTCTCAAACAAAATTAATGAGCTAAATAAAGATTCCTATTATCTCAACAAATCGAAGATTGACAAGGAAGAGGCCTCAATCATCATATCACGACATTTATCAAAAACAATCAAAGGCGCTCTTGATTTATTGAAAGGCGAACACCAAATTGAACATCAAATTGAAATTGCAAATAAAATCATTCAATTTTTAAAAGTTGAATTAAAAGATAATGAATTTGATAGGGATTTAATTGAGAGTGAAGGTGAAATTTTAAAAGCAGTATTTTCCAAAATTGATGCACATTTTTCTGATTTAGATTTACATCTTAAGGAAATCACACCATATACAAGATTAACACACTCTGAACTTTTTACTGGAGGAAGTAATACAGGTCTTTCTTTAGAAAGTGAACTCAAAAAAGAAATTCTTTCCTCCAATAGAATTGATTTACTCGTTTCGTTTATCAAATTCAAGGGCATAATAATTTTGGAGCAAGAGCTTAAAGAATTTACCCAAAGAGGTGGTCAGTTGAGGATCATTACTACAACTTATATGGGAGCTTCTGACTATAAAGCCATTCAGCTCCTTTCAAAATTAGAAAACACACAAGTTAAAATTTCATACAATACAGGAAACGAAAGACTTCACGCTAAAGCGTATTTGTTTTACAGAAACACAGGTTTTCATACTGGATATATTGGTTCTTCAAATTTTTCAAGGTCTGCATTAACAGATGGACTCGAGTGGAATGTTAAAATAACTACGCAGGAAGTTAGCCATATCATTGACAAGTTTCAAAAAACCTTTGACTCCTATTGGCAAAGCGATGATTTTGAAATATTTGACGATAACATTCATAAAGAAAAACTTATAGAATCATTAAACAAAGGTAAAATAAGCACAGTTGGAGCAACAAATCCTTCTGCTTTTTTTGATTTAAAACCATATCCATTTCAAAATGAAATTTTAGAAAAATTAGAAGTAGAAAGATCTGTTCACCATAGATACAGAAATCTTGTAGTAGCCGCAACAGGAACAGGGAAAACTGTTATTTCTGCTTTTGATTACAAGAATTTTAAAAAAGAAAACAAATCAGCAAAACTTCTTTTTCTAGCCCATCGTAAAGAGATTTTAGAGCACGCACTTTCTACATTTCAAGGGGTTTTGAGGGATAATAATTTTGGTGGGCTTTGGGTAGACGGTAAAGTTCCTACAAACTATGAATTTGTTTTTGCTTCTATACAAACCTTAAACAACAGACTTGAAAATCTGGACTTATCCAAAGAGTTTTTCGATTATATCATAATTGATGAATGTCACCATTTAACCGCTTCGTCATATAGAGGAATTATCAACTATTTCAACCCTAAAGTTTTATTAGGTTTAACTGCCACACCTGAAAGAATGGATGGTGGTGATATAAAAGAAGATTTTCATCATAGAATTGCTGCTGAGATTCGCTTGCCAGAGGCATTAAACAGAAAATTATTGTGTCCGTTTCAATATTTTGGAGTTTCAGACAGCGTTGATTTAACCAATGTTTATTGGGAAAGAGGCCGATACATTCCAAGTGAATTAAGCAATATTTATACAGGCAATGATAGACGTGTAGGCGAGATAATTTCTGCTCTTGATAAATACACTAAAGATTATCATGAAGTCAGAGCTCTTGGTTTTTGTGTAACTATTGAGCACGCAAAATTTATGGCAGAAAAATTCTCAATGGCAGGATTTAAAGCTGATTACTTAGTGAGTACAAATACTCAAAATAGAGATGCAGTAAGAACTAAGCTTCAGAAGAAAGAAATTAATTATTTGTTTGTAGTCGATATTTTTAATGAAGGGGTCGACATTCCCGATATTGACACAGTTCTATTTTTAAGACCTACTGAAAGCTTGACCATTTTTTTGCAACAACTTGGGAGAGGCTTGAGATTAGCAGAAGACAAAGAATGCTTAACGGTTCTTGATTTTGTTGGAAATGCTAGACCTGAATATAATTTTGAGAATAAATTCAGAGCCTTAATAGGTAAAACTACTACACCTGTAAAAAAAGAGGTTGAAGATAACTTTCCTCATTTGCCGCTTGGCTGTTCTATCGTTTTAGAGAAAAAGGCAAAAGATATTATACTCAGCAATATCATTGCAGCAACTTCACTAAATCAAAATCAACTCATTCAAAAAATTCAAACATTTCAAAACCAAACAACCCTGCCATTGAATCTCAAGAACTTTGCGGAGTTTTATGATATTCCTTTACAACTGATTTATAAAAAGAATAGAAGTATTGGTTGGAAGCGGTTTTGCCAAATGGCTAATGTTTTGGATGATTTTCCAACTGATAATGAATATCAAATATTGTCAGCAATTAAGAACAAGTGGCTTTCAACAGCATCAAGCAGCTATTTCAATTTTATTTTAAAACTCGCAAAGCAAGATTTTCAAATAAGGATTAGTGATTTATCGGAAGTTGAGCAATCTATGGCACTTATGCTCCATTACGATGTTTGGCAATCCGCCGGTGGCTTCAAATCTCTAGAAGATTCAATTAATCAAATTGGGAAAAATAAAGTTTTGGTTGATGAAATTATTGAACTTATGGAGATTTTGATTGATCAAATTAATTTTAAAGAAATCGACATCGACTTACCATACCAGCAACCACTGAAAGTACACGCACGTTATACACGAGATCAAATTCTTGCTGCTTTCGGAATGAATACATTTGATAAAGTATCATCACACAGAATCGGAGTTGGTGTAGCTGAGAATAAGAACATTAATACTGAACTTTTATTCATCAATCTTATTAAATCAGAGGAAGATTTTTCACCAACCACTATGTATGATGACTATGCTATTAATGAACGCCTTTTTCATTGGCAAAGCCAAAATTCCGCCGGACCAGAAACACCTAAAGGAAAATCATATATATCCCACAAGCAAAATGAAAAGAGGATTCTGCTTTTTGTGCGGGAAAAAGCAAACGATGAGTTCGGAAATACAATGGGCTATGTTTTTGTTGGAGAAGGCTCGCTAAATAATTACTATGGCTCCAAACCAATGAGCATTGAATGGGAATTAAAAGAGCCAATGCCTCATTATTTGTGGAAAGATGCTGCAAAATTGAGGGTTGGATAGTGTACAATTCCCTCTGTAAGATGTTGGATTTGTCATAAAATGTTGATCTATTGGGACTTCCTAATTTTTGTGGATCCTCACCGGCAGCAAATTAGGTTGGTTCAGAAATAAATAAAAAAGCAAACCCCTTTCGGAAGTTTGCCTTTTTTTAATATGAATGTCAGTTGTCTTTCTATCTTTGGGGAACTCGGCCGTCTTTACGGTCCTGTGCCCGGCCAATAGTGTATCCTGTGGCACCACCTACAATACCGCCCACTACGGCTCCGGCACCACGGTTTCTCTTATTGATGAGGGCTCCCGCTGCGGCACCTCCTACGGTACCGATGATGGTTCCTTTAGCAGCCTTGCTCATCCCCTGATGCTGTTGGGTTTGCGTAGTTCCGGACGCTACGTTTCCGGTATTACCGGAATTTCCGGAAGGTGTATTGTTGACATAAACCGTTTCTCTTACCACATTGGTACGAACCGGTGCTGCGGAAGTCTGTCGGGCTTTTGCTGCCGTTTCAATACTGTCGGCTTTTCTTTGGGTTTCGTAAGCTATTTTCTCTTTCTCAATCGCCAGTCGTTGTTTTTCTATTTCAATCTGGCGCTGCTGAAATTCCATCTTCTGCTGCTCCAGGCTCTTTTCGGCTACCTGGTCGTTCTTAGTACAGGCGGTCAGCATTAAAGTAGCAACCATTCCTGCTGTGATTATATTTTTCATAACGTTTCTTTTTAATCATCTACAGCTAGTGATTCACAAGAAAGAAACCAAGCGGGTGTTAACGACTGTTAAAATTGAGACTTTGTAAGTTTTTTGGAAAAAGGCAATAAAAAAATCCCTTCATAGGAAAGGGATTTTATGAGGTACCTAGCGGATTCGAACCGCTGTAGATGGTGTTGCAGACCACTGCCTAACCACTCGGCCAAAGTACCTTGTTGAGGTGTGCAAATATAGTGTTTTCCCTGAAAATAAAAAATTATTTTGTGGTATTGCGGGTAATCTTTTTTTCCAGTTCGATGCTTACGCCTTTCATTTCTCCTTTCATGGGAGGATTGGTTTTGGTGATTCTGATTTTCATAAAAGTGATTCCGGGGTAGTTCTGATAAACGGTATTCAGGATTCTGCCCGCCACGTGTTCCATCAGTTGGGAAGGTATGCTCATTTCGTGGTGTATAATGTCATTCACCTCCGCATAATTCAGCGTGCTGCTGAGGGAATCACTTTCCACGGCATTCCAAAGATCTACTGTGATTTCCAGGTTCACCAGATACCAGGTGCCAATGATTTTTTCCTCGGGGAGTACGCCGTGGTAGGCATAAATCCTCAGATCTTCGATGATAATTTTAGAATTCATACCTACGGGCTTCCATCGGAATATTTATTTAACAGATTTTGAAAGTTCCAGCATTTTCTCAATCGGCACCAATGCTTTCAGCCTCAGTTCCTCGTCCATAGTGATTTCCGGAAGTTCATACTTCATACAGAGGTACAGTTTTTCCATGGTGTTTCTTTTCATGAAAAAACATTCGGAACAATTGCAGCTTTCGTCGAACACCAGCGCGGGAATCAGTTCCTTGTGCGGAGCGCGTTTTCTCATTTCGTGCAGAATGCCTTCTTCGGTGGCCACAATGAATTTCTGAGCTTCATTTTTCTCTACATAATTCAAAAGGGCAGAAGTGGAGCCGATGAAATGCGCTAGATCAAGTACAGGCGTTTCGCTCTCGGGGTGGGCGATCAGTTGGGCATCGGGATGCTGAGCCAGCTGTTCGGCAATTCTTTCCATGGAGAAGGCTTCATGTACGATGCAGCTTCCGTCCCACAGGATCATGTCGCGGCCTGTTTTCTTCATCAGGTAGCGTCCCAGGTTTTTGTCCGGCGCGAAGATGAGCGGCCGGTCTTTCGGCATGGAGTTGATGATGACTTCTGCGTTGGAGCTGGTTACAATAATATCGCTTTCGGCTTTGGTTTCCGCGTTACAGTTGATGTAGGTGGCGATGAGGGCACCGGGATGTTCTTCTCTCATTTTTCGCAGGCCTTCTCCGCTGCAGCCGTCTGCCAGAGAGCAGCCGGCCTGTAAATCGGGAAGCACCACTTTCTTGGTGGGGTTCAGGATTTTAGCTGCTTCTGCCATAAAGTGAACGCCGCAGAAGGCAATCATATCTGCGTCGGTATCTTTGGCCTGGCGGGCCAGCTGCAGGGAATCACCTAGAAAATCGGCGATGTCCTGAATGGCAGGAGGCTGATAATAATGCGCGAGAATCACGGCATTTTTTTCTTTTTTCAGATCGAGTATGGCCTGTACCAGATCGTCACCCTGGGGAATCATGATGTCGTCCAGTTTCAGGTATCCTCTTATCGGCAGGTTGGCTTTTGCTTTATCTAAAGTTTCTGTACTCATTTCAGTAGTTTAAAAATTCGTTAATGGTGGTTTCAATCTCCGTTTTT
>JAEYOX010000052.1 GCA_023411265.1 Bacteroidota bacterium
CAATAGGAATTTGTGTTTTTTCTTCACGCCAAAAGCTCCTAGGTCGCTGCTTTCTTAGAGGCCTGGGTTATTATTAAGAGGCTGGAAAAAGAGCAAATTCGAAAATCGCTTTTTAGCTCCTCCCTAATCCTAAACCCCTATTCACTGGTAACTTATCACTAAACGCGTTTAATCAGTTAATCGATTAATCGATTCATCAATTCATCAATTCATCAATTCATCAGTTAAGAGCAAATTCGCTTTTTAGCTTATTCGCTCATCCCCCAATTTCTAATTTCTAACCTCTAACCTCTAGCATCTAAAATCTATAAATCTAAAATCTCACATCTTGCATCTCACATCTCACATCTAATCCCGATTTGTTCACCTTTTAAAAAAGTAGTAATTTTAATGCCTTAAATAATTGTTCTTGACAGGGTATTATGCTTGCATAGTATATTTGTTTATCTTTACAAAAATCTAAACATACTTTAACACATGAAAATATTAGTTTGTATCAGTAGTGTTCCGGATACTACTTCCAAAATCAATTTTACGGCAGATCAGACTGCTTTCGATAAAAACGGGATTCAGTGGGTCATTAATCCGCTGGATGAATTTGCATTAACCAAAGCAGTACAGCTGCAGGCTGCCGGCGCTACGGTAACCGTGCTGAATGTGGGCGGTGCCGAAACAGAACCGGTGATCAGAAAAGCACTGGCCATTGGGGCCAACGATGCGATACGCATTAATACCGAACCTAAAGACAGCTATTCTGCAGCTCAAGAAATTGCGCAAGCAGCCCGTTCCGGAGGATATGATCTGATCCTTTGCGGAAAAGAAAGCCTGGATTATAACGGCGGGGCAGTACCGGGAATGGTAGCCCAGCTGTTAGGCCTGCCTTTCGTGAACGCTGCTGTAGGACTGGAAATTAACGGTGCAGAAGCCAAAGCAGTGAGGGAAATTGACGGCGGTAAGGAAACGATTTCTGTAAAACTTCCTGCGGTGATTGCCGGACAAAAAGGACTGGTGGACGAAAAAGAACTGATTATTCCCAACATGAGAGGAATTATGACGGCACGAACCAAACCGCTCAGCGTGGTAGAAGCGACATCGTCTGAAGTAAAAACAGAACCGGTATCTTTTGAAAGCGTTCCGCCAAGAGCTGCGGTAAAAATGGTAGCGCCCGATCAGCTGGACGAGTTGGTAAGATTGCTTCACGAAGAGGCAAAAGTGATCTAATTTTTCAATTTCAATCTTAAATTTACAAAAATGGCAGTATTCGTTTACGCAGAAAATATTAACGGTAGTTATAAAAAAGCAGCTTTTGAAGCGGTTTCTTATGCCAAAGCTATCGCCGACAAAACCGGGGAAACGGTAACGGCGGTTTCTTTCAATCCTACAGATTCTTCAGAACTTCTTTATCAATATGGTGCATCTCAGGTGATTCATGTAAAGGATGAAGGTCTTAAAAATTTCAGTGCAAAAGCCGTAGCTACCGCAATGGGAGAAGTGGCAGAAGGGAATATGATCGTATTTCCTCATACCACAGATGCTTCTTCAGTAGCACCCATGTTAGCGGTAATGAAAGATTATTCTTTGATTACCAATGCAGTAGAAGCCCCGGAAAGCACTTCGCCTTTTCAGGTGAAACGCAGAGCGTTTTCAGGAAAAGGTTTCATGCACGCAAAAGCCAATGGAGAAAAAGTGATCGTTACCGTTTCCCAAAACGCTTTTGGAGCAAAGGAAAATCCTGTTTCCGGGACTGAAGAAATTAAAAATCTTTCTATAGCCAATGAAGATACCCAAGTGTTGTCCCATGAGCAGTCTTCAGGAAAATTAGACCTGAAAGAAGCTGAAATCGTAGTTTCGGCAGGACGCGGACTGAAAGGCCCCGAAAACTGGGGAATGGTAGAAGAACTGGCAGAAGTACTGGGGGCTGCTACGGCCTGTTCCAAACCGGTTTCGGATATCGGCTGGCGCCCGCACAGCGAACACGTGGGGCAAACCGGTAAAGCGATTGCACCGAAGCTGTACATCGCAATCGGGATTTCGGGAGCTATTCAGCATCTGGCCGGAGTGAACTCCTCCAAAACCATTGTGGTGATCAATAATGACGCAGAATCTCCGTTCTTCAAATCTGCAGATTACGGAGTGGTGGGTGATGCCTTCCAGATTGTTCCGGAACTGACCCAGAAAATAAAAGCACTGAAGGGATAAATCACTGTTGTTCCCTAGATAAAAAGCCCGTTTTTCGGGCTTTTCGTTTTCTTTTGAAATTATTTTCAATTTCGATATACAAATATTATATTTACGATATATTTGCCCTTATGGATTATAAAGAACTCGTTATACGCGGAATTTCCTACAGCCAGACCCAGTCGGGAGCCTATGCCCTGTTGCTGGAACATGAAGAAACCAGTGTGAAACTTCCCGTGGTCATCGGTAATTTTGAAGCGCAGTCTATTTCATTAGGTCTGGAAAAAGACATTCATCCGCCGCGGCCACTCACCCATGATCTCTTTACTCAGTTTATTACCGCCACCCAATATTCTATTGTTTCGGTGATTATTTATCAGATTGTGGACGGGGTTTTCTTTTCCAATATTAATTTTCTACATCAGGAATCAGGAGAAACGCTGGTGCTGGATGCCCGGACTTCCGATGCGGTGGCGATGGCAGTGCGTTTTGATGCGCCGATCTTCACCACCGCAGAAGTGCTGAACGAAGCGGGAATTCTTCTTGAGATTGAAGAGAAACCTATAGAAGAGCAGAGCTTTGATCAGGAAATTTCCGAAAACAGTTTACAGGCCATGACGATGGAAGACCTGCAGAAACTTCTGGAGAATGCCGTGAAGGAAGAAGATTTCGATACTGCCCTGGAAATTCAGGAAGAAATAAAAAGGAGAAAAAAGAGAATCGACTGATACGGTATTCAACAAAGCACCCGCCATGAATTTAAAATTAAGACTTACAGTCCTGAGTTTCCTCCAGTTTTTTGTGTGGGGAGCCTGGCTCATTACCATTGGGGTATATTGGTTTGGTAACAAACAGTGGAGCGGAGCAGAATTTGGTGCCGTATTTTCCACTTTGGGAATTGCGTCCATCATTATGCCGCCACTCACCGGCATCATTGCCGACCGCTGGGTGAATGCTGAAAAACTCTACGGTATTTTACATCTGATGTATGGGGCGGTATTGCTTTACCTGCCTCAGGTCACCGATCCCGGCCAGTTTTTCTGGGTCATGCTGCTGGCAATGTTTTTTTATATGCCCACCCTTTCCCTTTCCAATTCCATTGCCTATTACATTCTGAAAAATAATAATTATGATGTAGTAAAGGAATTCCCCCCCATTCGCGTGTGGGGTACCATAGGTTTTATCGCAGCCATGTGGGTTACCAACCTTACGGGGAACAAAGCCTCCGAGAATCAGTTTTATATTGCTGCCGTATTTGCAGTATTATTGGGGCTGTATGCGTTTACTTTACCTAAATGTCCGCCACAGAATGCCATTCCTAAAAATGCTTCCCTCGTGGAAAAACTCGGATTGAATGCTTTTTCTCTCTTTAAGGAATATAAAATGGCGGTATTTTTTCTGTTCGCGATGCTTTTAGGAGCGGCACTGCAACTCACCAATATGTATGGGGATACTTTTCTTTCAGATTTTGAAAAAGATCCGCAGTATCAGGACAGCTTTGTGGTTCGGTATTCTACCATCATTATGTCTATTTCACAGATATCGGAAACACTTTTTATCCTCGCGATACCTTTTTTCCTGAAACGTTTTGGAATTAAAAAAGTAATGCTGATTTCTATGGGGGCCTGGGTGTTGCGGTTTGTCTTTTTTGCTTACGGAACCCCGGAAGGAATCGGGCTGGCTCTCATTATTCTTTCGTGTATGGTGTATGGAATGGCCTTCGACTTTTTCAATATTTCAGGATCATTATTCGTGGAAACCACTACGGATTTCAAAATACGCTCGTCCGCACAGGGCCTTTTCATGATGATGACGAACGGATTTGGTGCCGTGATCGGGAGCTTGGGCAGCGGCTGGCTCATTTCAAGATATTTCGAAGATGCTAACGGAGATAAAATGTGGCAGGAGATCTGGCTGATTTTTGCCCTCTATGCGCTGGTGGTAGCCCTTCTTTTTGCTTTCATGTTCAGGCACAAACACCGGCCTGAGGAAATAGCAGAAATGAAACATTGAATCGCAGATGAAAATAATTGCAGTCATTCCGGCACGATACCAAGCCTCCAGATTTCCGGGAAAACTGATGCAGCGGTTGGGGGAAAAAACCGTGGTTTCAACCACGTATGAAAATGTAATCAATACAGGGCTTTTCAGTGAGGTGTTTGTGGCTACCGATTCAGAAATTATTTTTAACGAAATAACCGATAACGGCGGGAAAGCGGTGATGACAGGCCAGCATGAAACCGGCAGCGACCGGATTGCCGAAGCCGTGGAAAATATCCACTGCGATATTGTGGTGAATGTGCAGGGCGATGAACCTTTTCTGAAAACGGAACCCTTGCAGCAACTGACTGAGGTTTTCCAAAAAGATACTCACCAGGAAATTTCCCTCGCTTCCTTAAAAATAAAACTGCAGAATCAGGAAGATATTGAAAATCCGAATCATGTAAAAGTGATCACCGATCTCCATGGTTTTGCCCTTTATTTCAGCCGCTCCGTGATTCCGTACCATCGGGAAAAATCCATAGATGCAGAATATTTCCGGCATGTCGGCGTTTATGCTTTCAGAAAAGAAGCACTTCTGAAATTTGCCCGCTTGCCGATGAGCCCATTGGAACAGCTGGAAAAAATAGAGTGTATCCGGTATCTGGAAAATGGCATGAAAATCAAAATGATAGAAACCGATTTCGCAGGCGTAGGTATTGATGTACCTGAAGATCTGGAAAAAGCCAGAGCGATTTTGAATAGAAAATAGCGAACCGTTGTTTTTATAAAAGTTAAATTATTAAAAAATCGAACTCTTATTTATGAAAAAGATATTCAGCATCTTCATCCTCTTTGTTTCACTGGGTTTCCATGCGCAAACCGGTAAAGAAATTATTGAAAAAAACATTGAGCTTTCCGGCGGAATTACCAACTGGAAACTGCTGAATACCGTCACCATTCACGGAAAAGTGATTCTCGGAATTAATGACGAATATGCGATCAAAATCTATCAGTCAAGGCCTAATCTCACCAAAACCGTGATGGTGGTGAACAAAAAAGAAACGCCCATTTCCGGTTATGACGGGAAGAAAGGCTACGGCATGCACTATGCCACCAACACGCTTCAGGAGTATTCCGACTATGCTCCCGAAAGTTTTGATAACGATTTTATTGATTTTGAAAATAAGGGTTTTGTGGCCCATTATCTGGGAAAAGAAAAAGTAGGAAACACCATGTGCCACAAAGTGGAACTGGTGAAGAACGTGAACAAAAATATTTATTATTTCGATACGCAAACGTATATGCTGATGAAAGAGGAGAAAAAAGACGAAACATTGCGGTATGCAGATTATAAAAAAGTAGGGAATCTTCTTTTTCCGTTTCGGATAGAAAGTTCTAATCCAGCGAAAGACAGTGAATTTGTGATGATGGTGAATAAAATAGAAACCAACAGAGCACTTCCTGAAAACACCTTTAAATTTAAATAATAATGAAAAAAGTAATGATATTTTTCCTTTCTGCTTTTGCTTTTTTTCAAAGCTGTGGCCAGAAAAGCGAACAGTCTAAAGCCAAAACAAAACAACTTATGGGAACAACCATTTATGATTATACCGTAGAAAGCCTGGACGGCGGTAGAATCAATTTCGCAGATTTCAAAGGCAAGAAAATTCTCATCGTGAATACGGCTTCCGAATGCGGATTCACTTCGCAGTACGAAGATTTGGAAAAATTACACCGGCAGTATCAAGACCAATTGGTCATCGTAGGTTTTCCGGCGAATAATTTCGGCGGTCAGGAACCTGGAAGCAACGAAGAGATTGCCGCTTTCTGCCAGAAAAATTATGGCGTTACTTTTCCGATGGCTGCTAAAGTTTCCGTGAAAGGCGAGGATACGGCTGATATTTTTAAGTTTCTGACAGAAAAAGAACTGAATGGCGTGAAAAATACCGCTATCCTGTGGAACTTTACCAAGTTTTTACTCGATGAAAACGGAACGCTGATCGACAGTTTTGTAAGTACAACCAAACCGACAGATAAAGCGATTACAAAACATCTGGAATAAGCGCACCCGGCGGAGAAACGTTTGATATCCCATCATCTGGAAACTGTCTGAACGATGGTTAGGGGAACCTGTTATTTTATTTTCAACGACTTCTCCTCCCGCTTTCCATCCCAAACGGTGAGGATTTGTTATCCGCAATTGGCTTCACCGTTTCAATAAATAATTGATTGAGTTGAATGCTATACACCTTTGATTGATTGCGTTGGATCCAATAATCAAGAATTTCCTTTCGCTCAATATGGGCTTTCGCAGTTCACTTTATTTTTCTTTTAGCCATTTCTCGATTGCGTGATTAGCTTCTTCTTCATCCAATAGGTGATCATTTTGAGCTTCCCGGATGCGATTCTTCTGGTCAATGTTTACTTTAAACTCTCCTTCCCCCAGTTCAAAATCTAAAAACTTATGAATTTCTTCTATAATACGAAGTTCTTTTATTTTAGTAATTTTATTAATGAGATCAATTTTTAATTCTGCTGTAGTCATAATGCTCCTTTATTTCAAATTTAAAATTAATGCGCTAAAGCACCAAATTTAGACCAAAAAAAATCATACTATAGATGTCCATAGCTGAACGCAACCTATTCGGTAGAGTTTTTAAAATTCCGGTCAGTATTCAGTCTTCATAAATTCGTATCCTGATGCAGTGTGAAGGGCTCGGATATGCTGAAGACCGTTGCTGAGGATGATTTCCTGCGCTCCGACCACCGAATTGTAACGGGCGATCTGCTCAAACGTTTTTTCACTCAGCGCAATGTGCGGTGCTTTGCATTCTATTAAAATATACGGCACGGTTTTCCGGGTAATAAGCAGATCAATTCTTTTGGTAAGTCCGTTCAGAATCAGTTTTTTTTCCGAGATTAAGGCCGATGCAGCATAGCCTTCAGTACTCATGTAATAATGAATCCAGTGCTGCCGTACCCATTCTTCAGGGGTCAGCAGGAGATAGGATTTCCGGGTGAGATCATAGATAAATAACTTATCTTTGTCTTTTCTAAAATGAAAATTAAACTGTTCCCGGAAATTCAGTTTTGGCAGTTGCACGTACGATGAAAGATTTAGAATTATTGCTCAAAAATATTAAAAATAAGGAACTTCTCCCCATTTATTTTTTCCACGGAGAGGAACCCTATTTTATGGATGTTGCCGTAAAATGTCTGGAAAATGAAGTGCTGGAGGAAGATGAAAAAGCATTCGGGCAAACCGTGGTTTACGGAAAAGATACGACGATGGCTGAAGTAATTGCCTCGGCACAGCAGTTTCCGATGTTTGGGAGTCTCAATCTGATTATTGTAAAAGAAGCGCAGGATTTGAAATGGAACGAGGAAGAGGTGAAAGCGCTCGAACACTATGCTGAAAACCCCGTTCCTACCACAGTGCTGGTTTTTGCGCACAAACATAAGAAACTCGACAGCCGGAAGAAAGTATCGAAAATCCTGGATAAAAAGAAATTCCTTTTTCACAGCGAGCCTGTGAAGGACTGGAATCTGGCACAGTGGATCAGCAGCGAATGCCGGTCTGAAAATCTGAAAACCGATCCCGAAATTCCGGCATTGCTGGGAGAATATCTTGGAAACGACCTTTCCAGAATTGCGAATGAGCTGCAGAAACTGAAAATGGTCCTGAAAGACGGTGAGGTGCTGAACCGCCAGCTCGTGGAAACCCACATCGGCATCAGTAAGGATTTTAATGTCTTTGAACTTCAGAAAGCACTGGGACAGGGAAATGCAGCGAAAGCGATGCATATTGCACATTATATCGGGAAAAACCCGAAGAGCAACCCTTTTGTCATGATGGTGGGGAATCTGTATAATTATTTCTCCAACCTGATTATTTACCACACCATGCCGGGACAGAATCCCTCCGTGATTGCCGCAGCCATGGGCGTGAATCCCTATTTCATAAAAGAGTATGCCGAAGCAGCGCGACATTATCCGCTGAAAAAGGCGACCAGAATCATTTCCATTCTTCGCGAAATTGATTTGAAAAGTAAAGGACTGGGTGCCAACCAAACCGATGACAGCGAACTGCTGAAAGAACTGGTGTACAAAATTCTGAATGTGGGCAGCTTAAAAATACAGTCCTGACCGGAATTTTCATCAGAATGGCACGCTGCGCATTTCCTTGTAATTTCAAAAATTCTATATTTGTATAAAATTCTTTCATGCTCGTCATAGGTATTGCAGGTGGCACCGGAAGCGGAAAAACCACTGTCGTAAATAAAATTCTTCAGCAACTGAATACAGAAGGCGTCAATGTGCTTTCTCAGGATAATTATTATCATGACAATCAGCATCTTTCCCTGCAGGAGAGGGAAGTGCTGAACTACGACCATCCGAAATCCATCGATTTTGAACTGTTGTTAAAGCATGTGAGAATGCTGAAAAACGGTGAAAGCATCGAACAGCCGCTGTACAGTTTTGTGACCCATTCAAGAACGGGTGATCATGTCAGTGTTGAACCCCGAAGTGTTCTGATGGTGGAAGGAATTCTGGTGCTCACCCACGCTGAACTCCTAAAAGAATATGACCTGAAAGTTTTTGTTCACGCCGACAGCGATGAAAGGCTGATCCGCAGAATACGCAGAGATACCCAGGAACGGGGAAGGGATTTGAGTGAAGTGCTGCACCGGTACCAAACCACTTTGAAACCCATGCACCAGGAATTTATAGAACCGTCAAAAAACCATGCCGACCTTATTGTGCCCAATATGCGGCATAATAATGTGGCCATTGATTTTCTGACCACCGTCATCAATAATTCATTAAAAAAATCGCCGCATGAAAAAGTTGATTAAAGATATACAACCCGTGTCGCCCACGGTGCGCTGGCTCCGGAAATACATCATCAATAAATACGGGATCACGATCGTGGCATTTCTGGTATGGATGACGCTTTTTGATCAGACTTCATTTTTGGTGATTCATGATATGAACAGGGAAATCAGCAAATACGAAAAACAGCTCGACTATTACAAAACGGAATATCAGAAAAATGACAGTTACTATAAAAAACTGATGAACAATAAGGATGAAAAAGAAAAATTCGCGCGCGAAAACTACTTCATGAAAAAGCACGACGAAGAAATTTTTATCCTGGTGGTGGACAGCAGCCGGCTGAAACCACAACAGTAACGGAATCTGATCAAGCAAACTACAGAAATTATGGTAAACGAAACTTCAGTACAGGATTGGGAAAATCTGGTAAAAAAGCAACTGAAAACAGAAGATATTAACACTTTTCTTTCAAGAGAAAATCTGGAAGGGATTGAAGTGAAGCCTTATTACGGTGAAACTTCCCATGCATTGAAAAATCTTCCCAAAATAGAAGAAAACACCCATCTTGTTGCGCCGTATCACGAGGACTATGAAGGAGAGGTACGCGCTTTCCTGCTCAATCAGAATGTGGAAGGTCTGGAAAACAAGACGATTTTCATCAACAATAAAGACCTGGCAGAACACATCAGCCCGCAGGAAACAGATGAATATTTTTCGCTGATTGATGTTTTTGATGAAGAAAACGCGGTGTTGGATGAGCAGCTCGCCAGGGAAATGCTCGCTAAGGATTTTCGGAGAAACATCTGTATAGATGTGTCCCTTCATCAGAACGCAGGTGCGTCTATCGTTCAGCAACTGGCCTTTGCTTTGGCCAAAACCAAGGAACTGACGGAACTTTTTGGAAAAGAGGTTCTCAACAGAATTCTGTTCCGGGTAGCAACAGGCGGAAATTATTTCTTTGAAATCGCCAAATTGCGGGCCTTGAAACTCGTTTTTCATGAGTTTTCGAAGGAATGGGATACACCGCTGTTTCCGTATATTTTTTCTGAAACCACTTTGCGGAACAAATCGAAACTGGACGAGGAAAACAATCTGATTCGTTCAACTCTGGAATTATCTGCCGCCATGATCGGCGGGGCAGATGCCGTGTTCAGCCATGATTATAAACTGGATAACCGAACGATGCTTTCGGAAGAAATTTCTTTTAAACAACAGATTGTGCTCGCTTATGAAAGCATCATCAATGTTTTTAACGATGCGGCCAACGGAAGTTATTTCGTGGAAGACATCACCCGGCAGTTCGCCGAAAAATCATGGCAATATTTTTTGGAGATAGAGGAGAAGGGCGGATATATCGCCATGTTGAAATCCGGTGAAATTCAGCAGGAAATTAATAAACGGGCAGTCGCAGAACAAAATTGGGTGGAAGAGGGTAAAATAAAACTGACGGGAATTAACCTGTATCCTGCGCGTGAAAAAACGAAAACGGTGGAAGAAATGTATTCCGCTACTACGATAAAGCCTGTACGTCTCGCAGAAATGTTTGAATGAAAAAAGTACTGAACAAAGATATAACTGACTTTATCAATGCAAATCTGAAAGCGGATTTGCATTCTTTGTTATTGAAAAAATCGCCCTTTCCGGAGGTTTCCATGCAGGAAATCGTACAGCAGATTAAAGGAAAGCAGGTGGCAGAGAAGAAGTTTCCTTTATTTTTGAAAGAAGGTATTATTTTTCCGCCCGGACTGAACATGGAACAGTCGTCCTCCCAGGCCACCGCCGCCTACAAAGCGCAGCACCTTCGCGGAAAAACTTTTCTGGATCTCACCTCAGGCTTCGGAATGGATGCCTTTTTCATGTCGGAACATTTTGAAACCGTAACACTCGTGGAGCAGAATGCAGAACTGCTGCAAATGGTGCAACATAATTGGGAACTATTGGGAAAAAGAGCGGAATTTATTTCCAAAAACGCAGTGGAATTCCTACGGGAAAACCAACAGCAATATGACGTGGTGTATGTGGATCCTGCCCGGAGAGATGCCCGCCGGAACAAGGTTTTTCTGCTGGAAGATCTGTCGCCTAATCTCCTGGAAATTCAGGAAAATCTGCGCAATACAGGACGGCACATCATCATCAAACTATCGCCGTTGATTGATTTGTCTTATCTCATGACGGTGTTGGAGGACGTGAATCGAATAGAAATCATTGCCGTTAAAAATGAGGTAAAGGAAGTGGTGGTGCACATTCTTCCGAACCGTAACCCTGAAAAGACGAAGTGTGTCTGCGTGAATCTGGAAACAGACGAGCCTGTTTTCGAGTTCGACTGGAATGAAGAGTCCGATGCTGAAGCAGCCTACTCCGTTCCGCTTTCGTTTTTATACCTTCCCAATAACGCCGTTCTGAAATCGGGCGCCTTCCAGCTGCCGGCAAAGCGGTTCGGACTGAAAAAACTTCATCCCAATACGCATCTGTATACTTCAGACAAAGCAATACATGATTTTCCGGGAAGAATTCTGGAAGTGGAAACCATAGAACCAAAAAAGATGACAAAGAAGGAGCAGTTTAATATTATTTCTAAAAATTATCCGCTAAAGCCGGAGGAAATCCGGAAAAAATTCCAGCTGAAGGACGGCGGTTCCCGCTATCTTATTTTCACCCGGTCGCTGCAGGGGAAACATATTTTAAAATCGAAATAAAAAGTTTTGTGCAACCCCGCTTTATTTCTTATTTTTGGGAAATTTTAGAGACCAAGTCTTCTCTTTGAACATTAGAAATAAAGATTATGAAAACATTTGGATTAGGATTAGCCATCGCCATATTGGCCGTAAGCTGTAAGAAAGTACCTGAAGGAGGCAACCAGGGGGTCCTGAGAATGCAGGACGGAATAGACCGGTATGACAATACAGAAACCCGCGGAACGGAAACTCCGGAAGCCGTGGCATTGCCTGCGACTACAGATACTGTAGCCGGACCAACAGCTTTGGAAATGAGACCGGATTCGCTGCAGCAAACTCCTTAACATTTATTTTTTGAGAAGTTTCATGATCAAATAATAGCCTTTTGCCTTGCCTGTGCAGGGCATTTTTTTTATTTTTACCGGAGCAGCAGAGCAGTGCTGATCCCATGACGAATCCATTAAATTACTTATAAAGATGCAGGAAACTTTGAACTACATTCAGGAGAATAAACAACGGTATATTGATGAGCTATTTGAATTGCTGAAAATCGCTTCTATCAGTGCAGACCCCGCCTACAAGGATGAGGTGCTGAAGTGTGCGGAAATCTGTGCACAACATCTGAAGAACGCCGGTGCCGATGCCGTAGAAGTATGCTCAACCCAAGGGTATCCGATCGTGTACGGCGAAAAAATACTGGATAAAAATCTACCCACTGTCCTGGTGTATGGACATTACGATGTGCAGCCGCCGGATCCGCTGGACCTGTGGAAAAAACCACCTTTCGAACCGTATATTGAGAAAACGGAAATTCATCCGGACGGTGCTATATTTGCCCGCGGTGCGGCCGATGACAAAGGCCAGTTCTTCATGCACATCAAAGCGTTTGAAGCCATGATGAAAACCAATGCGCTGCCCTGCAATGTGAAATTTATTATTGAAGGGGAAGAAGAAGTAGGTTCTGTAAGTCTGGGCGATTTTGTGAACGAAAATAAAGAGAAGCTTTCCTGCGATTGTATTCTCATTTCAGATACCGGTTTGTATTCCAAAGATCAGCCTACGGTAACGACCGGTTTGCGTGGCCTCAGCTATGTGGAAGTAGAGGTGGAGGGGCCCGGAAGAGACCTGCATTCCGGACTGTACGGGGGTGCGGTGCCGAATCCGATTCATGCGCTGTCCAGAATGATTGCAAAGTTGATTGATGAAAACGGACGCATCACCATTGATGGTTTTTACGATAATGTCCTCGAACTTTCTGCAGAAGAAAGAACGGAAATGGGCAAGCTGAAAGATGATCAGGAAGAATTTAAGAAATCCATAGGCCTGAAAGGAGTGGAA
>JAEYOX010000060.1 GCA_023411265.1 Bacteroidota bacterium
CTTGCGCGTCGACAGTTTAGCAAACTGCTCCGTTAACCACTCCGGCAACCCTCCTTGCAATTTTTGTAAGAACTGCTTTTCTCTAATTGCGAGTGCAAATATAAGCACGATTTAGATAGATACCAAAAGTTTTTGCTTAATTTTTTTTGTATTTTTGGGTAATTATTGTTCCGCTTAGTATGAAAATAGATAAGATTTTGTGTATCATAGGCTTAAGCTGCCTCATGATTTCATGTTCCGCCCAAAGAATTGAACCGCAACCGACCGCTGGTCCTCCCAAAACCAATGCAGAACCTTCCCGAATTGCTCCAAAACCTGCCATTACCCAAAGTCACGGCGTGGAATTTTACCGACAGAATATCGGAGATATCACTAAAAATGACAATACCATCAGCCATGGTTCTATCGTTTCTGCTAAACCGCAAGGATATGTTATATCAAAATCTTTTTTTCCTGCGGTAGCACAAAACTTCAGACAGCGGTATTTGATTCTCCATTATACAGCACTGGACGAAGAGAAATCGGTGAGGGTGCTGACGCAACAAGCTGTAAGTTCCCATTACCTGGTGAACAATCTTGGCGACAGGGAAATTTATCAACTCGTGGATGAAAACAAAAGAGCATATCACGCCGGAGTCAGTGCATGGCGGAATGATAAAAACTTGAATGACACCTCCATTGGGATTGAAATCGTCAATACAGGATATATCTTAGATTCTGTTGGCAAAAAAGTTTTTTCGCCGTATGATGAATCACAAATCAAAAAAGTAGCGGCTTTGGTGAAGGATATTGTGGAAAGATACCAGATTCCTCCGGTGAATATTTTGGCGCATTCAGATATTGCTCCTACCAGAAAACAGGATCCGGGCCCGATGTTCCCCTGGAAGAAGTTGTATGATGAATATAATATCGGCATGTGGTACGATGAAGAAATGAAACAGAAATTCATGAATGAAACCACAGCTGAATCTTTCGCATTTGAACAGAACAGCATTCCTTTCATCACGAAAGTGCAAAATGGTCTCAAGAAATTCGGTTACGATATTGTTCCCACCGGAGTTTGGAACAGAGAAAATTTAAAAGTAGTGGAAGCTTTTCAGTATCGCTTCCGGCCCGAAGTTCATGATGGGATTGTGGATAGGGAAACTTGGGCAATTTTACAGGCTCTTATTCAGAAATATCCATAAAAACAATTTGAGTTTCTATCAATTCATTTTTGCGGAAAAGCTTGTTTTTGCAGCAAAAAGCCTTAACTTTTCAGGCAAAAATTATCATGGAGAATTTCAGAAGAGAAAGTGATCTGTTGGGCGAACTTCTCGTTCCGGCTGATGCCTATTACGGAGTACAAACACAGAGAGCTATAGAAAATTTTCGGATTTCCGGACAGTACCTGTTTTCTTATCCTGAACTGATCAGAGGACTTGCTTTTGTGAAAAAAGCGGCTGCGTTGACCAACTATGAACTCGGGCTACTGAACGAAGAGCTTTTTTTGAAAATTACTGAAACCTGTGACGAATTGATAAATGGAAAACTGCATGATCAGTTTCCGATTGACATGATTCAGGGTGGTGCCGGAACATCGGTGAATATGAATGCCAATGAAGTAATTTCCAACCGTGTTCTGGAAAAAATGGGGAAGAACAGAGGCGATTATCAGTTCTGTTCGCCGAATGATCATATCAACCTTTCTCAATCTACCAACGATGCTTATCCGACAGCAATAAAATTGGCTTTGCTGCAGATGAATGAAACTTTGGTCGATAAAGTGAAAAAAATCGTTCTTGCATTTCGGGAAAAAGGAGAAGAGTTTCAGGATGTCATCAAAATGGGAAGAACTCAGCTTCAGGACGCAGTTCCCATGACTTTGGGACAGGAATTTGAAGCGTTTGCGGCCACATTGGAAGAAGATATTGAAAAACTGAACAACAATGCCAACCTTTTTGTGGAAGTAAATATGGGGGCTACAGCCATCGGAACAGGCCTTAATGCACCTTTGGGTTATGCAGAACGCTGTGCGGGAAACCTCGCTGAAATCACAGGCTATCCCATAGTTTCAGCACCGAATCTGGTGGAAGCTACTCCGGATACAGGATCGTATGTGATTTATTCATCCGCCATGAAAAGACTCGCGGTGAAGCTTTCTAAAATATGTAATGATCTTCGGCTTCTTTCTTCCGGCCCGAGAAGCGGATTTTACGAAATAAATCTTCCTCCTATGCAGCCCGGATCTTCTATTATGCCGGGAAAAGTGAATCCTGTGATTCCGGAAGTGGTGAATCAGGTGTGTTATAAAGTGATCGGAAATGACCTTACGGTTACTTTTGCTGCGGAAGCTGGACAATTGCAACTGAATGTGATGGAACCTGTTCTTTCCCACGCGATTATGGAAAATAATCAATTTTTGTGTAACGCGCTGGATACGCTCCGCGAAAAATGCATTAACGGAATAACGGCCAACAGGGAAGTGTGCCTGAATATGGTGAGAAACAGCATCGGAATTGTTACCGCACTCAATCCTTATATCGGTTATAAAAACGCTACCCATATTGCCAGAGAAGCTCTGGAAACCGGAAATAGTGTCTATAATCTGGTTCTTGAACATCAGTTATTAACCAGAGAACAACTGGATGATATATTAGATCCGAGAAAAATGTTGCAGCCTCATAAATTATAAATCGTTTGAAATTTTTAATCATTATTCCTGCTCACAACGAAGAGCAGAATATCAGTTTTTGTCTGTCCTCGCTGGAAAACCAGACATACAAAGATTTTCATCTGGTGGTGGTCGATGACGGATCTTCAGATAGTACTTTGGAAATCGTTCAGGATTTTAAAGAAAACTCGAAAATCGGAAGTAAAATGTCTGTTGTTAGCCTTCTGAAATCCCGGCACGAACCCGGTGCTAAAGTAGTTCGTACTTTTAATAAAGGCTTGGAAACGCAGGATTTGAAGGAGTTTGATATAATCTGTAAATTTGATGCAGACATTATTTTCCCTGAAAATTATCTGGAAGAGATCAATAGAATTTACCAAAATAATCCCAAAGCGGGAATGGTTTCCGGAATTGTTAAAATTGATAACGCAGGATTTGATGAAACAAAAGTTTATGATTTTGAAGATGCAGAACAGCATTGGAAATTCGAAAATATTTCTTCTAAAAATCATGTTCGTGGGCCCATAAAATCTTATAGAATAGAATGTTTTCAGGCGATGAACGGACTGCGGCCGGTGTTGGGATGGGATAATATCGATGTAATGCTGTCGGCAATGTACGGTTGGGAAGTATTGACCTTGAAAGATCTTTGGGTGAAACATCTTCGGCCAACTGCTTTTCAATATCAAAAACAGAAGGCGGAAAAATTAGGTGAATATTTTTATAATATTGGACTCAACTGCCCTTTGGCGATAATTTCTTCTGCAAAATCTTCATTTAAAAATCGCTCGTTTTCAGAATTTATAACCACGATGAAAACTTTCATGAACCAAAATCATCCTCGTGATCTCAGTTCAGATGAAATAAAGTTTATCCGAAGTCACCGCTGGAATCAAATGTTGAAAAAGAAAAAATCATGAGAAAAACAATTTTATTTTTTATTTTTCTAATAGTCAGCCAGTTGTCTGCACAGATTAAATTTAATGTGGATCTTATTATCCATCAAGCAGATATTTATACGGCAAACGATTCTATAAAAACAGCCGAAGCGATGGCGATTTATCGCGGAAAAATATTTGCTGTCGGAAATAATGCTGAGATTTTGGCCAAATTTAAAGCTCCTAAAGTTTTAAATTTTAATGGGCACACCGTTGTGCCGGGTTATGTAGATGTTTACGCTCCGGTTTTGGGTTTCGGAACTCCCGTCATTACTCGTTTTGAAGCGATAAAAAACAAAAGTGCGCTCGGAAATACCTCACAATGGGTATCTCGTGCGACAATAAATTCCAATGAAAATGGCAGAGAAACAGAAAGCATTGAGGTTGGGAAATTTGCAGATTTTATTGTTTTAGACCGGAATATTGACAAAATTTCTGTGAAGGAACTTTCGGAAATCCGGGTTTTGGAAACTTATCTGAACGGTGAAAAAATGTATTAAAAACTAACGTTGGTTTGAAACGTATTGCCTATATCGAGTTGGATACCCACGCTGAAATTGCCGGTAATTTTCGGGAATTGATGGAAGGTTCAGCAGAATTTGTGGTTGAATATTTCTTTGCTGAAAAAATAATGCGGCAACTGAATTATCGTGAAGATAAAATTGTTCAGATTTCCAGCCCGAAAATGATATTTAGTCAGCTAAAGAAAGGGCATTTCGATTTGGTTATTATCGGAACTGTTCATCGGTATTTCAATGTTTTTCATCAGATTACAAAGCATTTCAATACTGCGGTTATTGTTCATAATCTCAATTTTACAAAACTTACAAAAGGGAAATTATTACATAAAATTTTCGTTGACCAAACACTTTACCGGCTGAAATTACTGTTGAAGGAAGGTTTGCTGAAAATGCCTGAGGTTTTTCAAAAGGCTTCACACCGGTTCGTGTTGGAAAATTCGCTTGCTGTTGATTCTCATTTTCAGTATTTGCCTGTTTTTTATAACAAGTTTTCTAATGAAAAAAAAATGTCAGATTCGCTGCTTATTGTAATTCCGGGAACCGTTTCCCAATCCCGGCGAGATTATAAAAAGATCGTTGGACTTTTAGAAAAAGAAGAGCAATTAAATTCGGAACATCCGGAAAAAACTTTTGTTTTCCTGGGAAAAGCGGCAGGTGAAGAATTGCAGATTTTGAAAGAATTGAAGCGTAAAGTTAAAAGAAATATCCTCGTTTTCTTTAATGAAAAAGTACCTAAAAGTGAATTCGATTTTTGGATGAAAAAAGCGGATGTTCTTTGGTGTCCGGTGCAACTGGAAACCTCGTTTTTCAGCAATAGAGAACAATATGGAATGACAAAAATGTCCGGAAATATAGGCGATGCCATCAACTTTGGAAAATTTGTGATTTTTCCTGAAGGCTTCATGTCGGAGGTGCCTTTTGTAGTTTCGGAGACCGAAAATGTTATGGAAAAATTTGAAGAAATTTCATGTTTACAGTACGATTTTCAGCAATATTATTCTCGAAAAAAAGTGAGTGAATCGCTGCATCACGTTCTCAGAAAGTGTTTAAGCGATTAACCGCCCAACTTAAATATACTCCGGATAAATTTCTTGTTAATATATTCTTCTACAGGAAAAAGTTTCAGAAAATAATTTCCAATACCAATCATCACTAGAACTACGGCTGGTTTGTACACGAGGTTCAGCAAATTGCTTTCAAAATTTGGCAATACTATAGCAACCGTAATGGCAAGCGTGGAAATAATGGAAACGAAAATCATTTCAATCGTCAAAGGATGCACTTTGAATTTGATGTAATTGAAAAGAACTTTTATGATATTATAAATCGTAAGTGAAATCGCTGTAGCCATCGCTACGCCTACAATTCCGAAATTGGTTTTTTCCAGAAAATAGAAATTGAGTGTAACCGTAAGAGCGGCCAGAAAAAGCATAATCACGATATTGAAACGGTAATATTTGGACATCGAAATGATGTTTCCGTTGAACCCCGTTGCCAGATCGATTAATATCGCTGAACCTAAAATCCAGACCACAGGTTCAGATTCCCGAAGCATCGTTCCGTTTTTGATGAAACTCGCCAGAAACGGAAATCCTGCCAGAATACAGGAAAATAAAACGGCGCCAAGGAAAAATAAACTCAGCGAGGTTTTTTTGTGAAAACGATCGAGTTCTTCCATGTTTTTTTCAGCAATCGCTTTGTTGATGATGGGTGCCGAAATATTAAACAGTCCCAGCTGCGGAATCGAGATGAGCGAAATAATGGCATAAAGTGTGGCATAAACACCCAGTTCCTCCATTCCCAAACTTACCCCAATCATGACATTGTCGATTTTTATGGCGATATAATTTCCGATATTCCCCAAAAATCCAAAGAAACTGTAATTCAGAATGGATTTCCATAAGTTCTTTTCGCGAACGTAACCCGTGCTGAAATCAGGTTGAATTTTTTCCAGTTTATTTGCATAAGAAGCGTAGCCAATTAATGACAGAACAAACATCCCGAAGAAAAGTCCGAATGCTGTTGCCTCCGTCATTCCAAGAAAAATAAAGAAACAAAATGCGATCAGATTGGCCAGTTTCGGGAAAATATTTTCGAAAATATTTGGGACTACAATTCTTTTGTAATTGGAAACATATCTGTTGAAAACATGTGACAGAGATAGCACCAAAACCAAAGGCAGAATCAGGTTCTTTAAACTCCACCATTCTTCTTTCTTAAATTGAGGAAAGAAGTAATGAAAAAGAAAGAATAAACCTACAAAAACAATGAAGTTTAAAACCACCGCCAATAGCGAAAGCGAAAGAAGATTCTGATGTTTGCCGTCCTTTTGAGCCTGATGAAAGAAACGTACATTGGCGTAAGACAACCCGAAAACCACGATAGGAACCAAGATCTCAGAAGTGGTAAGTACAAACCGGAGTTTTCCGTAAAACTCGAAATTAAATGGAAATACAAAATAAGTGGACAGCGCCCCAAGAATAAATCCAAGATAACCGATAATGGTATATTTAAAACCCTGTCTTGCTACTACGCTCATTTTTTTGGTATAAATTTATGGGCAGAAAAAGTGCTTTGTATCGTTCATAAATGATAATATTTATAGCTTATTCAATAAAGAAACTGCTGCCCATTTCGTCAAGTGAAAATCGAAAGTTTTCCCAATTTTACAACTGCGGTGGACAAAGATAAAAAAATATGTTAAATAATGTTAAATCCGAGTTTTAGGAATTGCGAAGGAGAGGCTAAAGATGTTTCCATTCTCTTCGGCTTCCGCCTTTAAAATTGTTATCTTTGCACGAACAAACAGAAAACGATGTCCGATATAAAATTGAATACGATTCCCGAAGCTATTGAAGAGCTAAAAAAAGGGAAAGTAATTATTGTTGTAGATGATGAAGACAGAGAAAACGAAGGAGATTTTCTTTCCGCAGCAGAACTGACAACGCCTGAAATCATCAACTTTATGACCATTCACGGCCGAGGTTTGATCTGTACACCGCTTCCCGAAAAAAGATGTGATGAACTGGGATTGGATATTATGGTCACCAGAAGCAGCGACCCGAAGGAAACAGCATTTACCGTTTCCGTAGATCTTTTAGGTGATGGCGTATCCACCGGAATTTCTGCCAGCGACCGTTCCAAAACGATTCTGGCTTTAATGGACGAAAAAACAAAACCTACCGATTTTATGCGTCCCGGTCATATTTTTCCGCTGCGTGCAAAAAAGGGTGGAGTTTTGAAACGCGCCGGACATACTGAGGCTGCTATTGATTTAACAAAACTTGCCGGATTGAAAGAAGGCGGAGTGATCTGTGAAATCATGAATGAGGACGGAAGTATGGCAAGGCTTCCGCAACTCATGGAACTGGCCAAAAAACTCGATTTAAAAATCGTTTCTATCGAAGACCTGATTCAGTATCTGTTGAAAAAAGGAGATTTGGTAAATAAAATCGAAGAACGGCCTATCAAAACAAAATATGGTGATTTTAATTTCCATGTTTTTCAGGAAAAACCGACAGATCAGATTCATTTTGCCATTACCAAAGGATCTTGGGAACTGAATGAACCGGTCTTGGTAAGGGTGCAGAGTTCCAGTGCTTATTTTGACGTGCTTTCCAGATTGGTGAACGGCGAAAGTCCATTGTTGGAAAAGGTAACCAACATGATTAATGAAGAAGGAAAAGGCGCTTTTATATTTATCAATAATGTTTCCAATACGGAACAAACGATGAGAAAACTTCAGCAGTTTTTGAATTTTCAAGACGGACAGGAAAAGCGCCCCACCATTAGCGCCAATTACATGGAATACGGAATAGGAACTCAGATTTTGAAAAAACTGGGAATCAATAAATTCCGGGTTATTACCCAAAACCCTGATCAGAAGCCTATTGTGAGCGGTTATGATGTGGAAGTTTCCGAAATGGTACCGCTGAGATAATCAACTTACAATATTCCTGACTTTGCTGAAATCCGGCAAAGTTTTTTATTTAAAAACCTAATAAAATGAACAGCAGACAGGAAAAATTAGATGCGTTCGGACGTTTGTTAGACATCATGGACGATCTCCGTGAAAAATGTCCGTGGGATCGGAAACAAACCCTACAGTCGCTCCGGCATTTAACGCTGGAAGAAGTGTACGAACTTTCCGATGCCTTGCTGGTTGAAGACTTGCAAGAAATAAAAAAGGAACTGGGCGATGTGCTTTTGCATCTGGTCTTTTATGCTAAAATTGGTTCGGAAAAGAAGGCGTTCGATATCGCTGATGTTATCAATTCGTTAAACGAAAAACTGATTTTCCGGCATCCGCATATTTACGGGGATGCGGAAGTTCAGGATGAAGAAGAAGTGAAGCAGAACTGGGAAAAACTAAAGCTGAAAGAAGGAAATACTTCAGTTTTATCAGGGGTTTCCAAAGGAACACCGAGTATGATAAAAGCGTTCCGAATTCAGGAAAAAGTAAAGGGAGTTGGTTTTGAGTTTCATGATGCTGAAGATGCCTGGAAGAAAGTGGATGAAGAATTAGCGGAATTTCATGCTGAGACTCAGTTGGAAAAGAAAGAAGAAGAACTGGGCGATGTTTTTTTCTCATTGATCAATTACGCCAGAATTTCAGGAATTAATCCGGATTCTGCTTTGGAGAAAACGAACAATAAATTTATTTCCCGCTTTCAGAAAATGGAAATAATGGCCCGGGAAAAAAATCTGAATCTTTCGGATCTTGATCTTGACGAAATGGATCTGCTTTGGGAAGAAGCTAAAGGTATGTAATCCTGTTGAGATATGATCAAAAAAAAACCTCTGATAAAGTATCGGAGGTTTTTTAATTAATTTCAGAACATAGGAAGTTTATTCAAAATATTGATGGTACGTTTCAATAGAATGTTCCAAAGCATCAGTCACTTTATCGGCTTCTTCTTTGGTTGTTGCCTTAGCCAAAAGATCAATATTTCTCATATGATCCGTCAGCCAAACGTGTAGCACATCATGTGATTTTCCTGTCATGGTACAGCTTTTAATCAGCTTTTCATTCGCTGAATTTAGATCCGAGGCCAGCACTCTGTAATCGTCCTTGTCATTGGCGTAATTTTCCAGAAGTCTTTCCTGTTCCTGAATAAAAGGTAACATTTCGGGATTGGTTTTCCATTTATTTCCGTTGTCCAGAACCAGTCCGACGCTGGTGTCGGCATGATCTGCATGATCGTCATGATCCTCCACAGCAATATGTTCATGAGTGGTATGTTCAGAATGATCCACGGTGTCAGTCTGTTTTTTGTCGCAGGAAGTAAGTATGCCCACACCCATAATGACCGGAATGATGAGTTTTCTCATTTTGAGTAGTTTATGAATTAAAAGGAAAAAATTTCTTCTAATTTTTTGATTTTATTAAAGGTAGTGCTTTTCTTTTTATTATCAAAATTAATAGATATGAGTTTAAGTAGGTGCTGCTGGTTTGTAAGCATAAAAAACCCTTTCGGAATGAAAGGGTTGTATTATTCTTCGGACATTTACGAAGCGAACTGCATCGCAAACAAATCCGGGAAGATCCCAAGTATAACGATCGCAGCAATTATGAAAACCGCCAGAATATTGTAGGTGAGAGTTACTCTTTCTGAAGTTTTGAAACTGCTTTCTTTGTGAAAAAACATTGCGATGATGAGTCTAAGATAATAGGCAATTGAAATGGCAGAGCCCAAAATTGCAATTAATACCAGAAACAGGGCGCCGTTCATCGCCTGTGCGAACAGGGCGAATTTACCGATGAAACCTGCAGTTAAAGGAATGCCTGCCATCGACAGCATTGATATGGTAGCCACAACGGCCAGCAACGGCTCGGAATAAGCCAATCCTTTAAAAGCACTGAAGGACGTTTCTCTTTTCAATTTCTCTACCCAGATGAGGGTCATCATCACTCCCACAGTGGCCAGTGAATAAGCAAAAAGATAATAAGCAAGATGATAAGTGGATAAATTATTAAGTCCATAAAAAATTAACCCGATGTATCCTGCATGTGAGACGGAAGAGTAGGCCAGCATTCTTTTGGCATTTCCCTGAGCTAGCCCCATCGTATTGGCGAGAAAAAGCGTGATGATGATCAGTATTCCTAAGATATTAAACCATTCATCATAGACGCCGATAAATCCAATGGTCATTAGCCTGAAAAAAGCATAAAACCCTGAAATTTTCACAACACTCATCATAAAAGCAGTGACAAGCGAGGGCGATCCCTGATAGACATCCGGGCTCCACATGTGAAAAGGGGCTAAAGCGACTTTGAAAGCCATGGCAGCAATCATCATAATCACTCCCATGATCAGCATGAGATTATCGGGAAATTCCACTGCAAATGCATGTATTTCATACAGATCAAAACTACCGGAACTTCCATAAATTAAAGCGATCCCGAAAAGAAGAAAACCGGTTGCGAAACAACCCATCAGAAAATACTTTAGGGAAGCTTCATTGGAACGGAGATCCGATTTTTGCGCCCCCGCCATGACATATAAAGGAATAGAGAGAATTTCAATTCCTAAAAACAAAGTCACAAGATTTTGATAGCCAAAAAGAACGATACCTCCGCACAGCGCGAAGAGCATGAGTGCATACAGTTCGGACTGATGGCTTCTGTGATTACTGAAAGCAAATCCTCCCAGAAAAAAGAGAAGCAGGGTAGTTACAATGGATATTTTTGTGAACAATGCTGCATTAGGCCCAAATTCAAACATTTCGCGATACTCACTGAAAAATTCAGCTTCAGGAAGATAACTTACATACAAAGCAGCCAGCAAACCTGCGATTCCAATATACCGGGCATACTTTCCCTGATTGAATACACCGGAAAATAACGCAATCACCGCAGTGAGGAATACAATAATTAAAACACTCATTTTTTTATTATTAACTTACCATTGATTGGTAGATAAACTTTAACGAACCACTGACCAGATCTATAACCGGCTGAGGAAAAACCCCAAAAAAGATGATCACAAATGCGATGCTTACCATAACCACAAATTCCGGAGCATTCAGGTCCTTTGCAGAAGCAAGGATTTCTTCTTGTCCGGTTGTAAACATTGAATATCCATAAGCTCTGAAAAGATAGGCAGCAGCAAGAATAATGGTAATTCCTGCAATAATGGCAGCCAGTATATTGTAATCGAAAATTGATTTTAAAAGGATAAATTCTCCGATGAAACCATTGGTTAACGGTAATCCGACGGAACCCAGAAGTACGATCATAAACAGCACCGCAAATTTCGGAGCGACACGGGCTAGTCCTCCCATCTGCCGTATATCCCTGGTTTTAAATCTTTTGTAAAGAATATCAGCACAGTAGAAAAGCCCTACAATGTTGAATCCGTGTGCAAAAGCTTGAACCAAAGCCCCTTCGCCACCTTCTATGGTGAAAGTTCCGTTCAGCACCAGCATGGCTGTGGCAAAAATTCCTGCCACCATCAATCCCACGTGTGAAAAGGAAGAATAGGTAAAAATTCGTTTTATATCGTTTTGAATCAATGCTATCAGCGCACCGTGAAGAACACCGATAATGGCCAACATCAAAACTATAGAACCGGAAATACCGCCGATGGCATCAGGAGTGATGGGCAACAGATACCGGAAAATTCCGTAGATGGCCATCTTGAGCATAATACCGGATAGCAACATGGTTCCCTGCGTTGGCGAATAGGTATAGGTATCCGGTTGCCAAGTGTGAAAAGGAAAAACAGGCAGTTTCACGGCAAATGCAAAGAAAATAAACCAAAAAATGACTGTCTGTTGATTGATGTTCAGCTCTGCATTATACATAGCGGTTACACCGAAGGAAGGAGCGTATAAATACACATAAATGAAAGCACCCAGCATAAACAAGGATCCTACGAAGGTATAAACGAAAAACTTGGTCGTAAACTGAAGACGTTTGTTTTCCTGTCCCCAAAGTCCTGCGATCAACCAGATCGGAATCAGAGTCACTTCCCAGAAAACGTAAAAAAGTAGTCCGTCCAATGCGGTGAAAACTCCAACAAGGCCAAATTGCATCAGCAAAATAAGCGCATAAAAGGAGTTTCTGTAGTTTACATTTTCATTGAAAGAAGAATAAATAATGAGTGGCATCAGGATATTGGTAAGCAGCAGCAGCAGCATGCTCATACCGTCCACACCGAAATGGATCGTACTTTTCATGAATTGTGACCATGGATAGTTGATCTCATGCTGAAGTACACTGTCCACAGTCAGTTTACTGTCAAATCCGTTTAGAATTAAAAAAGTAACCAGCATCTGCACCAGTGCAATAGCCAAAGCAACGTATTTACCGGTTTGGCCTCTCCAGGCAAACAGCAATCCCGAACCTACCAGAGGTATAAGTAATAATGCTAATAAATGATACGACATTATTATAGTAATATAAAGTTAACAAACAATATGATTCCGACCGCTAAAGTCATGATCAGAACATAATTTTCAACATTTCCGTTTTGAATCTTTTTCATGGACTTTCCGCTTTCTTCCGCTCCATCACCGATAAAATGTACTACACGATCCAGCACATTATTGTCAAACATTTTCCCTGCCCGTCCAAAACCTTCTACAGTTCTGATAATAATCGCGTGATAGAGTTCGTCAATATATAATTTCTTTGCAGAAAGCCTTTCCCAACCGGTGTAAGCATTTTCATCTACAGGAAGTTTTCCTTTGTTAACATATTTATTTTTAATAAACATCCATACTGCAAAGAACATCAAAACAGTGATGCCCAATAAAATGTATTCGGTAGTAAGGGAAATTCCTTTCAGATTGGCTTCCATCTGGTTTTTTGCACTTTCTGTAAGGATGGGAGACAGCCAGTGTTGTAACCGGGAATATTCGCCGTGAGCAATAATATGAGGTAGATTAATAAAACCTCCAATTACAGACAGAACAGCGAGAATCGCCAAAGGAACGGTCATGTTCAAAGGACTTTCGTGCAGATGCTTCTCCTGTTCTTCAGTTCCCCGGAACTTACCGTGAAAAGTAAGGTAATACATTCTGAACATATATGCGGCCGTCAATGCGGCAATTAAGAATAAAATCACCCAATATATAGGATTTTTTGCCCAGGCAGCAACTAGAATTTCATCCTTAGAAATCATTCCGGAGAATAAAGGCATTCCGGCAATGGCAAAAGTTCCGATAAGGAAAGTGAGATGAGTTGTTTTTATTTTGTCTTTCAGCCCACCCATAAAACGCATGTCCTGCTCGCCGCCCATAGCGTGAATTACAGAGCCGGATCCGAGGAACAGCAACGCTTTGAAAAAAGCATGCGTCATAAGATGGAACATGGCAGCTGTATAAGCGCCTGCACCCAAAGCGGCAACCATAAAACCAAGCTGTGAAACAGTAGAGTACGCCAGTACTTTTTTGATGTCGTTCTGTCTCATTGCGAAAAACGCAGCAATAAGTGCAGTCAGAAGTCCTGTAAAAAGAATTCCGTCCATCACAGTAGGGGCCAGCACATAGAGAAAATTGGATCGCACGACAAGATAAATTCCGGCAGTAACCATGGTCGCAGCGTGAATAAGTGCAGAAACCGGAGTAGGGCCGGCCATCGCATCAGGAAGCCAGGTGAACAGAGGAATCTGCGCTGATTTTCCTACGGCACCGATAAATAAAGAGGCACAAATGAAAATAATGATCGTACCGTTCAATTCAAATTGAGAGGCGTTCTGAGCTACGGAAAGAAAATCCAGAGCGTTGGTTTGAAGGGCAATCATAAAAATACCCATCAAGAGACCTAAATCTCCGATTCGGTTCATGATAAATGCCTTTCTCGCTGCTTTTCCGTATTCTGCATTTTTATACCAGAATCCAATCAGAAGATACGAACAAAGTCCAACTCCTTCCCAACCGATAAAAAGAATGACATAATTGCTTCCCATCACCAGCAGGAGCATCATGAATATAAAAAGATTCAGGTAAGCGAAAAAACGGTGGAAACCACTGTCGCTGTGCATGTATCCGATGGAATAGAGATGAATTAGTGATCCGATTCCCGTGATGATCATCACCATCATTAGGGAAAGTTGGTCGATCTGAAAACTGAAATTAACCTGAACGCCGTTGATTCGGAACCATTCAAAAGCGCGGACAATGACCGGCTGCGAGTCTTTATCAAAGTTCAGAAAAATATAACCTGCAATACAGAAGGAAATAAATACCACCAGGGTGGCAACACCCCCAACTATGTTTTTGGGAAGTTGTTTTCCGAAAAGCCCGTTAATGAGAAACCCGGCCAACGGTAAAAGCAGAATAGCAAAAATTAAATTCTCCATCATCTTATCCTCTTAATTTGTTAAAAATTCCAACATCCACTGATCTGGTATTCCGGTACAGCATCGCAATAATCGCAAGGCCTACAGCTACTTCGGCTGCCGCTACTACCATGATGAAAAACACAAGAATCTGCCCATGCCCGTCTCCATTGTAGCTTGAAAATGCTGCCAGAAGAAGGTTGACGGAATTCAGCATCAGTTCTACACAACCTAGAATAATGATGGCATTTTTCCTTAAAAGAACGCCTAAAACACCCAGACAGAATAGCACTGTCGACAGAATTATAAAATAATTCAACGGGACACTTTGTATAAATGTATTGACTTCTCCCATAATTTTATAAATCTCTTTTACCAATTAATACCGCTCCCACAATACCTGCAAGAATTAGAATAGAAGCCAGTTCGAACGGCAGTACATATTCATTGAACAGAAGGCGGCCTAAATTTTTTGTTAATCCGACAGAATGATCAATACCTTCAGTCGCAAAAATATCCTGCTGCAAACCACGATAAGCACCCAGAATACCTATAAACAGAATCCCGGCGCTGAAAACTCCGATGAATTTCAAAGTGTTTTGTTTCTTGCTTTCGTCTGCTTTATTCAGATTCAGCATCATTAATAAATAAAGAAAAAGAACCATGATAGCGCCTGCATACACAATAATCTGAACAATTCCCAGAAACTGTGCATTCAGAAGAATATACAACCCGGCAATCGAAAACATGGTAACAATCAGAGCGAGAATAGAATAAATCGGACTTCGGGCAAATACGAAATACGTAGCACTTGCGATAGCTATAAATGCGATCAGGAAAAATAAAATCTGTTCCATTATTTAACTGCCTTTTTTTGTAGTTCACTTTGGCGGTCGGTAATGTCAATACGATTGTTGACATCTTCTACCAGCATATCTTTTCCGTAAATGAATGAGCCGCGGTTGGTTTCTACATCTACCAATCGGTCTGTCAGATAGATAGCTGATTTTGGGCACGCTTCTTCGCACATTCCACAGAAAATGCAGCGAAGCATATTGATTTCGTACACCGACGCATATTTTTCTTCCCTGTAAAGGTGCTTTTCATCTTTAGTTCTTTCGGCTGAAATCATTGTGATGGCTTCTGCAGGGCATGCTACTGCACACAATCCGCAGGAAGTACAACGTTCGCGTCCTTCCTCGTCTCTTTTCAGAACATGGAGACCACGCCATACCTTGGCTCTTGGTTTTTCAACTTCCGGATACGAAAATACTTTTCCTTTCGGCCCTTCAAGCGCATGCTTTAAAGTGATGGCCATACCTTTCAGAATTTCCGGAAGGTAAAGTTTTTCCATAAAGGTCATTTCTTTATTCGAAACAACTTTAGACCTGTTTGTAAGTTTCATTGACTATATTTTTTGCTTGGTGCACGGAGCACTCTGCTTTCAACATTTATATTTTAGGCTCCGAATAGTAAGATTACGGCGCCGGTAATTACCAGATTCAATAATGCTAAGGGAATCAGCGTTTTCCAGCCCAGATGCATCAGTTGATCATAACGGAATCTCGGGATCGTCCAGCGAATCCACATGAAAATTAAAATTCCGATTATCGTTTTTCCTAGCATCGCCAGGATACTCAGCACGCTGGCAATATTTTCTCCCCAGTTTTCCGTTACCCAGCCAATTCCCGGATAATTAAAACCACCAAAGAATAAGACTACTATTAATGCGTTTGATATGAACATGTTCACATATTCCCCGAACATATACATTCCGAAATTCATGGAAGAATATTCTGTCATATACCCGTTGACAAGTTCCGATTCACATTCCGGCAAATCGAAAGGGTGACGGTTGGTTTCTGCCATAGCTGCCACGAAAAATATAATGAAAGCTAATGGTTGATAAAGAATGTTCCAGTTGAAACCGTCTACTTCAAAAAGACCCCAGAGTTTCCCGCTTCCCTGATCGGCAACAATAGTGTTCAGATTCAGACTGCTGCTCATCATAATAATAGAAAGCAGAGAAAGCCCCATTGCGAGTTCGTAGGAAATCATTTGTGAAGACGCCCGAATAGCACCAATTAGTGAATATTTGTTATTGGAAGCCCAGCCTCCGATCATCATTCCGTACACTCCTATCGACACCATTCCGATCAAGAAAAGGACACCAACATCAATATTGGCAACCTGCAAGCTGAAAGATTCTCCACCGATGTTCAGTGATTGTCCCCATGGAATAACTGCCCCGGTGACGAGAGCGATAAACATGGTGATGGAAGGGCCTAGGATAAACAGAAACCTATCCGCCCCATTAGGAATGAATCCCTCCTTGAAAAATAATTTTCCTCCGTCGGCTAAAGGTTGCAAAAGCCCGAAAGGCCCGGCTCTGTTAGGCCCGATTCTGTCCTGCAATGCGGCTGCAACTTTTCTTTCACCCCAGGTGGAGTAGGCTGCAATACCTAATGACACGGCAAAAAGCGCAACAACCAATATGATTTTAAAAGTAATTAAATCCATAAAATTTTTATTTGAAATTTGAAATTTGATGATAGAGTTTTACTCTTGTTCAAATTTACAAATGCTCACCATTTTTCAAACTATTTTTATTCTTCCTCCTGATGTTCGTCTTTAGTGCTGAGTTGTTTTGCAAAAGGATTGTCTAGCAGCACAGGCTCGTCTACCGGTTTTTGATAATGATTCAGTGAAATAACCGAATGCCTGTCGATATGTCTTGGTCCTTCGATATTCCAGAATTTGGTGTCTTTTTTATCCCATCGGCAGGAGTTGCAGATCCATTCTTCAGATTCTGCATATTGATCCTGTCTTGTTGTAACGCGTATAACTTCATCACCTTTCATCCACAGAACCACTTTTCCGGAACACTTATCACATTCACAGCTGGCATTCATTGGTTTTGTGAACCACACCCGGCTTGCAAATCTGGAAGTTCGGTCGGTTAATGCACCTACAGGGCAGACATCAATGACGTTGCCGATGAAATCATTGTCCAGTGCTTTATTCAAATACGTGGAAATTTCTGCATGATCTCCTCTGAAAAGGATTCCATGCTCCCGTTTTTCTGTCAATTGGTTGGCCAGAAGAACACATCTCGCGCAGAGAATACATCTGTTCATGTGAAGTTTAATGTAAGGTCCGATGTCTTCCGGTTCGAAAGTTCTTCTTTCAAATTCAGTTCTCGTACGCTCCAATCCGTGCTCATATCCTAAATCCTGAAGATGGCATTCTCCGGCCTGATCGCAGACCGGACAGTCTAACGGATGATTGATCAGAAGGAATTCCGTTACCGCGTGCCGAGCTTCCTGAGTTTTTTCGGATGTGAGATTTTTCACTTCCATGCCGTCCATCACTCCGGTTCTGCAGCTGGCTACCAGTTTTGGCATCGGCCGAGGGTCTGCTTCCGAACCTTTTGATACTTCCACCAAACAGGTTCTACATCTGCCGCCGCTGGTTTCCAAGGGTTTATAGTAACACATGGCCGGCGGTACAGATTTTCCACCGATTTGTCTGGCTGCTTCCAGAATCGTAGTTCCCGGAGTTACTTCAGTTTCCTGACCGTCGATGGTGATTTTAAATTTTTTTACTTCTTCGCTCATATTTTCAATCAAGCAAATGCTTTTGTATTTAATTAATTAGCTGCCGGAGCAGGGATAGGGTCCGCATAATTAGCCAGACCATAGTTTTGAGTTTGGGAGAGTTCCGGATTTTTTACATGCCATTCAAACTCATCCCTGAAATGTCTAATGGCTGCTGCTACCGGCCACGCCGCCGCATCACCTAAAGGACAGATGGTATTTCCTTCGATTTTTCTTTGAATATCCCAAAGCAAATCGATGTCTTCCATAGTTCCCTGTCCGTTCTCTATTTTTTTAAGGATTTTGTACATCCAAGGCGTTCCTTCGCGGCAAGGTGTACACTGTCCGCAGCTTTCATGGGCATAAAATCTTGCTAAAGTCATGGTGTGTTCCACAATACACTGGTCTTCATCCAGTACCTCAAAACCTCCGGATCCCATCATGGTTCCTGTAGCAAAACCACCGTCTGCCAAGGATTCATAGTTCATATATCTGGGTTCACCATTGATGGTTTTCAGCATTAAATTGGCAGGAAGTATGGGCACGGAAGAACCACCCGGAATACATGCTTTTAGTCTTTTGCCATTAGGAATTCCGCCACAATATTCGTCTGAATAAATGAATTCTTCCACAGTAATGGTCATGTCGATTTCATAAACTCCTGGTTTATTGATGTTTCCACAAGCCGAAATAAGTTTGGTTCCTGTAGATTTCCCTACCCCAATTTTAGCATACTCTGCGCCGGTCATGTTGATAATGGGAACTACTGCCGCAATGGATTCTACATTGTTCACTACGGTAGGTCTTTCCCAAAGGCCTTTGACTGCAGGAAAGGGCGGCTTCAGTCTTGGGTTTCCTCTTTTTCCTTCCAGAGATTCCAGAAGGGCAGTTTCTTCACCGCAAATGTAAGCTCCGGCACCGCGCTGCACATAGATTTCGCAATCGAAACCGGTTTCTAAAATATTTTTTCCCAAGAATCCCTCTTTTCTGGCTTCTTCAATGGCTTCTTCCAGAATATCAGTTACCCACGTATATTCACCGCGGATATAAATATAGGAAGTGTTGGAACCCAGACAGTAGGAAGAAATCAACATTCCTTCAATCAATAGATGGGGGATAAATTCCATCAGATAACGATCCTTGAAAGTTCCCGGTTCCGATTCATCGGCATTTACAACCAAGTGTCTCGGCACGCCTTCAGGTTTTGCAAGGAAGCTCCATTTCAAACCAGTCGGGAAACCCGCTCCGCCACGTCCGCGAAGCCCGGAAGTCTTTACTTCTTCCAGAATGTCTTCAGGGGTCATTTTCAACGCCTTTTCCAGTGCTTCGTAACCGCCTGTTTTTCTGTATACATCGAAATGGCGGATTCCTTCTACGTGAGCGTCTTTAAGTAAAAGTTTTTTACTCATTTTATTATTCAGTTAATCCAAAGCAAAAGTGCCCTGTCTGCAAAGTTCCAGGATTTCATCTACTTTTTCAGTCGTTAAATTTTCATGATAAAATTTGCCCAGCTGCATCATGGGTGCATACCCGCAGGCTCCGAGGCATTCCGCCGGTTTTAGTGTGAAAATACCGTCAGGAGTGGTTTCTCCATCATTAATGTTGAGTCGAGTACGAATATGATTTAGAATTTTTTCGCTTCCTCTGGTAAGGCATGGGCCGGTTCTACACACTTCCAAAACATATTTTCCCATAGGCTTCAAATTGAACATGGTGTAGAAAGTAGCAACCTCATATACCTCGATGGGTTTAATATTTAGAATAGCAGCTACATAATCCATGACAGCAACATCCAGCCAGCCACCAAATTCCTTTTGGGCTACATGCAGAATCGGAATAAGAGCAGATTTCTGTTTTCCTTCCGGGTATCTTGCGATAATTTTATTGACCTGTTTTAAAGTTTCAGGTTTGAAAGCAATCGTTTCGCTCATCTTTATTTAGATTAAAGAACAAATTAAAAAGAATTGGCCTCTTAGTTTTGTTCTGTTTTTCTTTCTTTGAAAATTTTTTTCACTTGCGTTTACGCATCCAGCTCCCCTGCAATCACGTTCATGGAACACATGGTTACAATAGCGTCCGAGATCATACTTCCTTTGATCATTTCAGGATAAGCCTGATAATATATGAAACATGGTCTTCTGAAGTGCAATCTGTAAGGAGATCTGCCACCGTCGCTTACCAGATAAAATCCTAATTCTCCATTTCCGCCTTCCACAGCATGATAGACTTCGCCTTTTGGTACATCTGTTTCTCCCATTACGATTTTGAAGTGATAAATTAACGCTTCCATATTGTTGTAAACATCTGCTTTTTCCGGCAAATAAAACTCGGGAACATCTGCGTGGAAATCACCGTCAGGCAGATTTTTATAGGCTTGCTCAATGATTTTCAGGCTTTCCCATACTTCCTGCTGGCGCACCATAAAGCGGTCGTAGGTGTCTCCCGAAGTTCCGATCGGGATGGTGAAATCAAAATCCTGATACGATGAATATGGATTTGCTACCCGAACATCATAATCTACACCAGCTGCACGAAGGTTAGGTCCTGTGAAACCATAGCTCAAGGCTCTTTCTGCCGATATTCCACCTACATTGATGCACCGATCCATAAAGATCCGGTTTCTTTCATTCAATGCACAGAACTCGCCCCATATTTTCGGAAATTTCTTGAGCCAAGCTTGTAAAAGTTCGTGGAATTTTGGAGAAAAATCTCTTTCAAAGCCTCCGATTCTTCCCATATTCGTGGTCATTCTTGCTCCGCAAATCTGCTCATAAAGTTCATAAATAGCTTCTCTTTCACGGAAGAGATAGGTGAGTCCAGTGATGGCGCCGGCATCCATGGCGGTTACCCCATTGCACACCATGTGGTCTGCAATTCGGGCTAATTCCATCATAATAATCCGCATATAATCCACTCTTTTAGGAACTTCGCAACCGATGAGTTTTTCTACCGTCATGTGCCATCCAATATTATTGATGGGTGCCGAACAGTAGTTCATCCGGTCGGTTAACGTGGTGATTTGTGCGAAATTTCTTCTTTCACAAATTTTTTCATAAGCCCTGTGGATATAGCCGATAGTTTGCTCTGAGTGCAGAATTTTTTCACCGTCCATAGTAAGAACGTTTTCAAAAATGCCGTGAGTTGCCGGGTGGGTAGGTCCCAAATTCAGGGTGTAAAGCTGTCCGTCAACGTGCTCTTCGGAGGAATATTGGTTGATGATATTTGATAATTTGTTGTCTTTCATAATTTTGGCTTAAGAATCCTACATTATCTTCCGAACATTTTATCGTCTTTATCGGTGCGGGTTCCATCTTCCAGACGATATTCCTTCAACATAGGATGGTACCCAAGATCTTCCATGTTAAGAATAACCCTCAGATCCGGATGTCCTTTAAAAGTGATTCCGAAGAAATCGTAAGTTTCCCGCTCCATCCAGTTGGCACCTGCAAACAGATCGGTTAGGGTTTCAAACTCGGCTTCGTCTCTTTTTGCAAAAGCTTTCAGGCGAATTCTACTGTTTTCCTTCATATTGTGAAGATGGTAAATTACCGCTAATTCCTTTTCGGGCTGGTCAGGATAATGAATTCCTGTAACATCCGTTAGAAAGTTAAATTCGAGAGAAGAATCGCGAAGGTAATGAATCACTTTTTTGATGTCTTCCTTTTTTATTTCCAGAGTCAGCATGCCATAAGGTTCTGAGCTATGCAGAATGCTCTCCTGAAATTCCCTGGTGAGGGCTTCTAATACAAATTCGTTGCTCATATTATTCATCCATAATTCAAATTGAATCTGAAATTATTGTATTCCGTAAGATTCTAAAAGTTCTTTGTATTGTGGCATATCTCTTCTTCGGATACTTTCACTTTGAGCAAGTGCCTGAACCTGCATTACGCCTTCTATAATTTGCTCTGGCCTTGGCGGACATCCTGGTACATAAACATCAACCGGGATTATTCTGTCAATGCCTTGCAATACTGAATACGTATCAAAAATTCCTCCGCTGCTGGCACAGGCTCCTACGGCAACTACCCATCTTGGTTCCGCCATCTGAGTATAGACTTGTTTCAAAACGGGTCCCAGTTTTTTGGAAATCGTTCCGCACACCATCAGCATATCAGCGTGGCGTGGTGAAAAAGAATTTCTTTCCATCCCAAAACGAGCACCGTCATACGTGGGATTTAAGAAAGCCATATATTCGATACCACAGCAGGAAGTAGCGAAAGGAAGTGGCCAAAGTGAATAACTTCTTGCCAAACCAATAACACTGCTTAGTTTAGTAGCAAAGAAGCCTTCCCCTTCCAAGCCATCGGGTGGTGTGGCATCCATTCTTACGGTTGGTTTGTTATCTGACATAAGGTTTTTTTATAAAAAATTAATACTTATCGGTCCCAGTCTAATGCGCCGCGTTTCCAAACATACAGAAATGCCAAGAAAAAGACAGAAACAAAAGTGAGGACCGCCAAAAATCCTTCTATACCAAATTCCCGGAAATTGACCGCATAAGGATAAAAGAATACAATTTCGACATCGAATAGTACAAAGAGTACCGCGGTGAGGAAATATTTAACAGAAAAAGGCGTTCTTGCATTTCCTTCTACTTCTACTCCGCATTCAAATGCTTCATTCTTTGCGTTTTTTGCTTTGCTTTGTTTAGGGCCCAGAAAATGAGTGCCCGCAAGAGAAAGTAATACAAAACCTAGCCCTACAGCAGCCTGTATAATAATGGGAATGTAATCTTCAGGTAAATTCATAATTATTTTTCCTTTTTCTTAACGGCTTGTTTTGTCCGTCAGTTAAATTGAAAACGAGACTGGGAAATATTTATTTCCATCATTTTCGCATTCCATAGTCTGCAAATTTAATGAATATTACCTTAAAAACAGAATCTGAACCTATAAAATAGACGATGATAATTGTAGCCTTAGCATAATTTATAACGGTTTTAAATAGCTATTTTTTGGAGGTTTTTCTAATCTTTCTGAGAGCTACAAATGCAAGGTAGCCAATATACAGAAAGAGAAAACTGGAAAATAGAATATTGATAACCGTGTGGGTTTTATCATCATCCACTCGAAAAAACTGGTTGTAAAAGATAAAGATGGCGATAAGCACAGCGTAAATATAGAGTTGCTTTTTCATAACGTAAGGGAATAGGTTCTTCTTCTTTTATGGTTCACAGGCTCATAATCCTGCCAAAGCAGTTGGATAGCTTTATTTTCTTCCAGTTCGGGATTGGTTTCAAGATATTTCACTCCTTTTTCTTTAAAAACTTCATAAATTTCCTTAAAAATAACCGAAGTAATCCCTCTTTTCTGGTAATCCGGATGAATTCCGATAAGATAGAAATTGGCTCTGTCGTTCCTTCTTCCTGCCTGCAAAAGATGCCACCACCCGAAAGGGAATAATCTGCCGTTAGCTTTTTGAAGTGCTTTCGAGTAGGAGGGCATGGTAATCGCAAAGGAAATCAGCTTGCCCTTAGAGTCGGTGATACAGATAATGAAATCCTTGTCAATAAATCTGAAATATTTATCGCGATAGGTTTGAATCTGTTCATCTGTAATCGGTGTATAACTTGAAAGATGTCGGTAGGTTTCATCCAGCAACTTGAACATTGGTTTTACGTAAGGTAAAATTTCCTTTTTAGAATTAAATTTAAGGATGTTAAGTTGATATTTTTGTAGGATGAGATCATTAAACTTGATGATTTTTTCCGGAAGGCGGTCTGGAAATACGAGTTCAAATTCTACCCATTCTTTCTCTTTTATTAACCCTGCTTTTTCAAAATGTTCAGAATAATAAGGAGCGTTGTAAATTCCGATCATGGTGGCTAATCGATCAAAACCCTTTGTCAGTGCGCCCGATTTGTCGAGGTTGGTAAATCCCATAGGGCCTTCTATTTTGGGGATGTTTTTTTCGCGCGCAAAATCTTTTATTTTTTCGATTAAAGCTTGTGAAACCTTTTGGTCATCTATGAAATCAATCCATCCAAACCGAACCTTGTTGATGCCGAGTTCTTCTTTTTCCTTATAATTGATAATCGCAGCTGTTCTTCCAACGATTTTCTGATCTCTGTAAGCGAGAAACAGTCGTGCTTTCGAATATTGTAAAGCGGGATTATGACGGGGATTCCAGATTTGTTTTTCTTCCGCAATGAGGGGCGGAACAAAATTTTTGTTATTTTTGTAAAGTTCCATCGGAAAGGTAATGAAAGCCATCATTTCTTTGGTGGATTTTACTTCAATAACAGAGATCTCGGACATGGTGTATCAGGCTTTAGGATTACAATACACAAATATAGCTGAAACTTGTCATAATGGGATTTATTTGGCATAGTTTTTACATGAAAGTTTAAGAAAAAATAATCAAAATTATATACAAACACAATGAGTTATTACTTAATTATCGGAGCCGTTTTTATTATCAGTATGTTTGTTCAAAACAGGCTGCGTTCTAAATTTGCACATTATTCGAATGTTCACTTGCAGAATGGTATGTCCGGAAAAGAAATTGCTGAAAAAATGTTACGCGACAATGGGATTCAGGATGTACAGGTCATCTCTGTGCCGGGACAATTAACAGATCATTATAATCCTCAAAATAAAACCATCAATTTATCCGAAGGTGTTTATATGCAGAGAAATGCAGCCGCTGCAGCGGTAGCTGCACACGAAACCGGACACGCTGTTCAACATGCTGTGGGATATTCTATGTTGCAGCTTCGTTCCAAAATGGTTCCTGCAGTTAACATTTCTTCCAGACTGCTTCAGTTTGTGTTGTTAGCGGGTATTTTGGTGATGGCCACCAGTGGAAATAAAACTTTGCTTTTAGCCGGTGTTATTCTATTTGCGGTAACCACTCTTTTTGCATTTGTTACTTTGCCTGTAGAATATGATGCGAGCAATCGAGCTTTGGCCTGGCTTAGAAGTTCGGGAACTTTGGCCAATAATGCAGAGTACGAAGGTGCTCAGGATAGTTTAAAGTGGGCTGCAAGAACGTATGTCGTTGCTGCTTTAGGTTCACTGGCACAGTTAATTTATTTCGCATCCTTGCTCACAGGAAGAAGCAGCGATTAAGTTGTAAATGTAAATGAAACATGAGGCATTTCGGACAATTGTTCTGAAATGCTTTTTTTTTGTGACAGTTTTACCGATGCACGAATATGGCAGTTATTTTCACTTTTAAAATCTAATATTTTTGCTTCCGCTTTGTGTAGAAGGGTGAACATCAAATGTTGCTGGCTGAAAGCGAATGTGGCAGAAACTTCGGTTTCGAGTTCGCGGACAATGATCTTGGAAGCTTCCAGTGTCTGTTTTGCGGTTTCTTTATATGCTTTTACCAATCCCGAAACTCCGAGTTTAGTGCCACCATAATACCGGACAACAATTAATAAAACATTGGTAACGGCATGTGCGAGAAGTTGATTGTATATAGGCAATCCGGCACTTCCCGATGGTTCTCCGTCATCATTGGCCCTGTAATTTTCCCCTTCAAGTCCAATCCGGAAAGCATAACAGTGGTGGGTAGCTTTTGGATGCTCCGTTTTTACCGTTTCCAGACAAATTCTCACGCTGTTTTCGTCATCAACTGGAAATGCATAGCCGATAAATTTACTTCCTTTTTCCTTCAAAAGAATAGCTTGGACAGGAGCTTCTATGGTGGTGAGTTCGTACATTGCGGATATTCTTCAGCTTATTAAGGGTTTTTATAATAATAGATCACGTTTTGAGAAATTACTTTTTTGCCGTCATGCGGAACCCGCAGAGTTGGGGCTACTGTTCCTTTATCAAAATTAAGATGTTTATTATGAATCACCACCGCTTCGTCCCAAAGGCCTCGGTCAATAAAATGTTGAAGGGTATTTCTTCCGCCTTCTACCATCACCGATTGGATCTGTTTTTCAAAGAGAATATCCATGAGATGTTTCAGAAAATTCTGCCTTTCTGTTTTAATGAAAGTAAGATGACCTTTTTGCATTTCTTGCACAGTGTTAAAAATTAACGTTGGAGCTTCATCATTAAAAATAGTAAAATCAGAAGAAACTTTTAGGTCGAAATCGATGAGAATCCGAATCGGATTTTTTCCTGACACTTCGCGAACGGTTAGGCTGGGATTGTCGGTCAGAGCAGTGTTGGTTCCTATTAAAATAGCGTGTTCATTCGCTCGCATCCGGTGCATATATTGACGGGCAATTTGATCTGAAATTGAAGCAGGTTGAAAATTTTTGTCCATAAAACCGTCTGCGGACTGCGCCCATTTCAGCAAAATAAAGGGTCTTTTTTGCTGATGAAAGGTGAAAAATCTCTTATTAAGTTCCCAACATTCTTTTTCTAAAACTCCTGTTGTTACTACTATACCGGCATCTTTCAGTAATTTAATTCCTTTTCCGCACACTTTTTCATTACAGTCGGTACTTCCAATCACCACTCTTTTGAAACCAATTTGCACAATTTTTGACGCACATGGTGGGGTTTTTCCGTAATGGGAACAAGGTTCTAGGGAAACATACAGCGTGGATTCCGGCAAAACCTCCGGATTTTTTACAGAGGCGATAGCGTGAATTTCGGCATGCGGACCACCGGCCCGATGGTGATATCCTTCTCCGATAATAACCCCGTTATGAACAATAACGCAGCCAACAAGGGGATTGGGAAAAGTGTTTCCTGCTGCCTTTTCAGCGAGTTCTATACAACGCTGTAGGTAGATTTCATCGTGATTCATAGGATTAAAAAAGGCGAAGTCCTATTGCTTCGCCACTATTTTTTGTCAGGAGGTCAATTACTCGCCTGCAATAATTTGATGAAGACTCTGTTTCATTGATTCCAGCTGCGACTTTTTTTGATCAATTGTATTGTAAGTATCTCTCAGAAGAGGATTTTCCCGTGAAGGATTGGAGAAAAATCCAAGATTGTTTTCCAGTTTCACGATCTCTGCTTCCAGATCTGCAATCTGATTCTTAATTTTCCGGGCTTTATCAGTAATCTGATCCTCGCTCAATCCGTCTTCTTTCAGTTCATAGTCATGAATTTTGTTCAGCTTCATTTTTTCCCTCATGGTTTTGTTAAACTCAGAGTTGATGCCTATTTTCTCTCTAGGAACTTTACCGATATTGTTCCATGCAGTTTTGATTCTTTCTATTTTCTCTATACTTCCTTCTTCATCAGTCACGGTTTTCAATTCATCCAGCAGTGCTTTTTTCTGTTGGAAATTATCTTTCCAGTTGTCGTTTTGTGCATTATTTTTCGCTCTGTATTGATTGAAAAATACATTACAGGCTTCGCGGAATTCATCCCATACTTTATTGGCCATATTTCTGGGAACATGTCCGATGGTTTTCCAGTCGTCCTGGAGTTTTTTGAACAGCGGAACAGCCGTTTCCCAGTCTTCAGAATGCATATTATCTTTAGCAGTTTGAATGAGTTTCATTTTCTCATTCAGGTTGTGGTGCTGATTGTTCTTCAGATTTTTGTAGAAATCATTTTTAGCGGAGTTAAAGTTCCGAATGGTCTCTTTAAAGTCGCTCCAGTTCTGATTGGATATTTTTCTTGGGACATTTCCCGTTTTCAGAAAGGTAGCGCGAAGTTCTTCCACGGTTTTTATGGCGGTTTGCCAATAATTGTGGTTAGGTTCTTTTTCGGGTGAAGCCAGTTTTCGGATTTCTTCAATAATGCTGTTCTTTTTCTCCAGATTTTGCTGTTGTTCAGCTTCTATTTGGGCGTTCAGTTCAGTTTTCCTTTCGTGTATGCGATTCGAAATTGCCTTAAAAACTTCCCATGTTTTTTCTCTGAATTCTTCTGCCACAGGCTCTGCCTCTTCTTTCCACAATTTATGAAGAAACTGTAGTTCGTTCAATGCCTTCTGAACCGAAGGTTCTTTTTCCAGTTCCTGTGCTCTTTCTATAATATGCTGTCTTTTTTCGAGGTTGTGGCTGTATTCCTGCTCCAGATATTCCTTGTTCATATCCAGCATTTGGTAAAACTGGTTAAGGTGATGAAAGTAATTGTTATTCAGTATTTTAAATTCTGATTTGGCGACTTGCCCAGCATTACCCCATTCCTGTTTTATTTCACGGATCTCTTTAAAAAGATTGATTCCCGGTTCCGAATTGGTATATAAATTTTTCAGCCTTTCAATAATGCCTTGGCGCTGTTCCAGATTTTTTGCCTGTTCCTCATCCTGTTTTTGATGAAAAGCATCCTGTTTTTCCCTAAAAATAGAAATCAAACCGGAAAGTTTGGCCTGAGAAGGATGTTCATAATGAACCTGCTCTTCCTGAAGTTCCGTTTCTGCAGTTTCATTTTTATGCTCTTCTGTTTCATCATGGATGATTTTGAATGCGTGTTCCTTTAGCTGATGAAATCTTTTATGATGTGCACCCGCATTGTCCAGATTAATCAATTGCTCCATCTGATCCATGACTTGAGGGAGGGTAAGCCCTGAAATTTCATCCTCTTTATGTTCGTCTTCCAAAGTTTCCTGTGTTTCTTCAGCTTCAGGTTTTTCTTCAGAAATATTTTCAGATTTTGATTCCGGCTGTTTCTCTTCAACAGAAATTTCCTTTTCTTCTTCAGGCGCTATTTTTGATTTCCGATCGTCTTCAGTTGCATTCTCTTTTTCTGCATTTTCAGTGTTGGTTGAAATCGGATTTTCATCTGCAGCTGGAAAGCCTTCCTTTTCTGTGCTCGATTCCTGCATGTCTGGCTGATCCTGAGATTTTTCAGAAATATCCTGATTTTTTTCAGTTTCCTCAGGAACAGTTTCAGATCTAGGTTCTTCGGAAGTTGATTTCACTTCTTCAGAATCACTATCTTTTTGATGATCTTCCTGATCTGAAATCCCTTTTTCGGAAGAGAGAATCTTATTTTCAGACGTTGACTGTTGAACGGTTTCATTTTGAACGTTCTTGTCTTGGTTTTCGGAATTAGGGTGGTCCGTAATCATAGCAAATCTTTTTTGAGATAAAAGGTCAATATTAACAGACTATGGCGATGGTACCACAATCAGGCAATAAATATAATAAATTTTTCTTTCAAACCTCATCTGGTATTTAGTTTTTTTAGTTAGCATCAATGGTTCCAGAGTTCCCATGCTCTTTCTGCCTGTTGTTCCAGCATGTACAGGCCGTTCTGTATGGCGGCGCCGCGCTTTCCTGCTTTATTCAAAAACTGCGTTTCGGCCGGATTGTAGATCAGGTCTATCACCAAATGTTGCGAACCAAGGCTATCAAAAGGGAAAGAAATACAATCTTCCGTAGCCGGAAATGTACCGACAGGGGTACATTGCACAATAATACGGCTTTGTTGAACCAATTCCGGACTGAGATTCTCGAAATTCAAACTTCCTTTCCGGCTGACGGTTTTATACGGAATTCCCATTTGCCGGAAAACATACTGGACAGCTTTCGCCGCACCGCCATTTCCCAAAATTAAAGCACTGTCATGAAAATCCCTTTTTAAAAGGAGCAGGCTTTTTTCAAATCCGGCAGCATCGGTATTGTGCCCGATTTTTCTTCCGTTTCGGATAACAATAGTGTTCACGGCTCCAATTTGTTCGGCTTCTCCACTTAAGAAGTCCATATAAGGAAGAATTCGCTCTTTATACGGAATGGTCACATTGAGTCCGGAAATGTTTTCGGTATTGAAAATTTCTTCAATTTTTTCAATATGATCAATGTCAAAAACATGATACTGATCTTCTAGCATCAGACGGTTAAATTTATCGCTGAAATACTTTTGAGAAAAAGAGTAGGAGATATTACGGCCGATCAGCCCGAAAATTCTTGGTGGCTTCATCTTTCAAAAATACAAAAAAAGACTCAGTACAAACTGAGCCTTTTATGATGATCCTGTATGTTCCGGAAGTTATCGGACAATAATTTTATGAGATTTTCCGTCCAATACCAACAGGTACGTTCCTTGTGAAAGATTATTCAGATGAATTTCCGGTGAAGTTTTGAAAGGATGAGAAATACTTTGTAACAGTCGGCCTTCCAAGCTGTAAATCTCTGCACTGGTTATTTTTTTGAGGTCATTTCCTTTTACATACAATACGCCGTTCACTACCGGATTCGGATATATTTTTATGGTTTCCCAGGCAGTGTTTTCTGCGGTATTTAAGGTATAACAGGACCATGTAAGATCATCTATGGCTACACGTTCTCCGGAGTTTGGCTGAATAACTTTAATTACCACATTTCCGGTAATATTCAGGTTGCTTAGAGTAGTCGTAGTAACTGCCGAGCTGTAGGGAATAGTTCCTACTTGTGTTCCGTTGATTTCCACATTTAAATTTCCACCATTTCCGGAGAATTTTAATTGCGTCGTCATGGTGATGGAACTGATTCCTCCCGAAAGTGTGGAAGAAGTTAGACTCCCGTTGCGAATTGTAATCGCTTTGTTGTTGATAGTTTCATCGGTTCTGGCATCGGTAGCCGTCCATGTAATTCCGTTGTTGGTCCAGGTCCTGCTGCTGTAGCTTCCGGAGTTTGTTGTAGGAATATTTTCAAAATCTTCTGTACCGCAACTTCCTCCCGGAGTACCGGCAAGGGTAGTAGCGGAAATGGTGTTGCTGGCAGCGGATGAATTACCTGAACTGTCTTTGGCAATCACGTAAAAAGAATAGGTGGTATCCGCCATCAGTCCGGATATTATCGCAGAAGTTCCTGTTACCGTGGAATGATAGGCTCCGTTCATATAAACATCATAGGCAGCCACAGCAATGTTATCTGTAGAAGCTGTCCAGCTCAGCGATACGGAGTTGGTTGTAGTACCGGTAGCGGTAAGTCCTGTAGGTGCGGTCGGCGGAGTGCTGTCTGGTGTTCCCCAAATGTCATTCACCCATTGCGGGTTGTCAATAAACGGATTCCGGTTTCCCTGAAAGGTGTAGGAAGCATTATTTCTGGAAATTTCTGCAGGAGATACAGGATCCTGAATATGCCATAGCATCAGCTGCTGAAGTTGCCAGTTTTGAAGTCCGGGATAGGCACTGCCACCCAACATATTTCCGGAATTGAAACTGCTCAGTTGCGTTTCGTAACGGGTTACAAAATAAAAAATCATTCTCGCCACGTCACCTTTAAATGCATCAATAGGCTCAAAAACAGTTCCTGAATAGCCCGGGGAAACGGAACTTCCAACTTTGGATCCATTGAGTGAAGTGAAAGACGCGCTTCCCACTTTTCCGAAAGGATAATTGCTTCGCATTCCGTTCACTTTTCCGTCCGTAGCACGTACAGTATGAATGTCATTTTTCATTGGGCTGCCTTCGTTGAAAAGACTTTGAGGTACAATATGCTCCCGGTTATAACAGTCGCCTTCGCTGGAATAGTTTCCACATTGATTTTGACCCGGAGTAAAGTTATAAGGATCCGGACCGTTGGGATTTTCTGAATAAATGTCAAGAACAGTGCCGTCGTTTTCATAGAAATAATCGCGATCGGTAGTTTGATAGCCGGTCCAGAGTCCGTTATATCCCTGATCGGAGTGTCCGTTGGTGATAATCTGTCTGAGTTTCGTTTTCAGGGCTGCGCCGGTTAAACCTGCGGTTCCGTTATAGTATCCTGGAGGTTGCGCATCGGCGTATTGGCCAGCCAGAATAAACAAGAGTATTAAGAGTATTTTCTTCATTATAAAGTGACATAAAAAATGAACGGCAAAATTACAAAAAAATAAATAGGCAAAGGATCAGGAGCGGATGATATATCTCCTGTTTATTTTTGAAAATAACCAGGCAACGGCAAAACCAAAACCTCCAGCTGTAAGTGCCACCAAAACATAGTTGATCAGTTCTATCTTAACAGGAAAAGGAAGGGTAGGATTGGCCATGAAGATGCCCGTCTGCAATTGAAGCAGGCAGATGAGTGTTCCGATAATCAGCCCGCAAACAATTCCTGCGAACACAATCAGCAGTCCGGTGAAAAAATAGGTGCGCCGAAGATGATGCATCGGGAAGCCAAGTGAAATCAACGAAACCGACTGGTTTTTTTTATCCAGCTGAAGAATAATAATCGCACCTGCCAGATTGAAAGTGGTGATGAGGATCACCAAACCGAAAATAAGATAAATGAAAAGTTTTTCGATATTAATCATTTTCCAGAAAGCAGCATTTTCCTCATTTTTCGTGGTGATGTTGTACAGGCTGCCCACTTTCTGTTGAAGCTCGTTTTTTGTTTTATCGGTAGCAGCAGGATCTTTTAGCTGAATTACGATCTGATAAGCTGCATTCTCGGGAAGTTCCAAAAGTTGCTGTGTGATTTCAATAGGTGCGATGATATAATTGTTCAGCTGATCATTTCCGGAGAAAACGCCGCTCACATATACTTCTTTTTTATTGAAAATATCTTCTTCTTTCTGAATCAGACCCGTACCTGCCTTTGGCATAAAAACCGTGGCAAAATCAATCCCATCACCCACAGGAACTGCGAGACGGTTGTTCAGGCCGTGCTCCATCAGTACCTCATTGGAATAGGTAAAACTGGGATAAGTGCCATAAAAAACATTTTTATGAATCGGATTTACGCTGGTATACGCAGAATCCACTCCGCGAAGAACGGCAATATCGCCTTTGCCGGAATAATCAATATAAACTTTTTCTTCAATAACCTTGGAATACGCTGCAATCGACGGTTCTTTCTTCAGTTTAGATTCCAAAGAAAGAATATCTTTCAGGGTTTTTCCGGATCTGCTTTTTATAGTAAGATCGGCATGAAGGTCGGAGATGATTTCGCGGTTCAGCTCTTCAAGCCCTGAAAATACAGAAACAATGATGAACATGGCAGCCACGGCAACCGTCATGGCAATGGCTGCAAGCCAGGTAATAAAGGTAACCGCTGTACTGCCTTTTCGGGCAATCAGATAACGTGTTGCAATGTACAGAGGTGTGTTTTTCAAAGCGGTAGATTTATGCTATAAGACAGGGTTGTCACCTTCGCCTCGCAGTTCGCGTTCTATCTTTTCTACATCGTCCAGCGAGGTGTCCAGATAAAACTGAAGATCGGGAATAATACGAACCTGCTTGGCCATCTTCTGTCCTAAATAATGGCGGTATTGCGCTTTGTTGGTTTCTATTTCTTTCATCACAGGGCTGCGGAATTCCTGCGGAAAAATACTGAGGTAAATTCTGGCGATACCCAAATCCGGAGTGACTTTCGCATCAGAAACCGACACCAGAAAATTCTGTTTGCTTTCTGAAGCTTGTTTTCTGAATAGCTCTGCCAGGTCTTCCTGAATAATCTGAGCTACTTTTCTCTGTCTGTTGCTTTCGTTCATACTGCAAATTTAGTATTTTTGTCTGAAATCTGAAGCCCCACAGGAAAACCTGACGGGCATGATTAATAGTAACATCTTATGAAAATAGAACATTTAGGAATTGCCGTGAAATCACTGGAAAATGCGGATCTGCTTTTTTCAAAACTTCTGGGAGCCGAACCGTATAAACAAGAAACGGTGGAAAGGGAAGGGGTAACGACCTCGTTTTACAGAACCGGAGACAGCAAAATCGAACTGCTGCAGGCATCCGGAAACGATAGTCCCATCGCCAAGTTTATTGAAAAAAGAGGGGAAGGTATTCATCATATTGCTTTCGGAGTGGAAAATATCACAGAGGAAGTGGAAAGATTGAAAAAAGAAGGTTTTATTTTCATCTCGGAAGAACCGAAAGAAGGAGCTGATAACAAGCTTGTTGTCTTTCTCCATCCCAAATCGACCAATGGAGTGTTGGTAGAATTGTGTCAGGAAAAGCATTAATTTGTTTTGAAATTCTGTAAAAAAGTTTATTTTTGCAACCCAACAAAAGAACAAAAGTTCTTCGGGTCCTATAGCTCAGTTGGTTAGAGCACCTGACTCATAATCAGGTGGTCCCTGGTTCGAGCCCAGGTGGGACCACTTTTAAAGCAAGCACTTACAGCAAGGTAGGTGCTTGTTTGTTTAGCAGCTATCATTATTTTAAAGCAACGTTGTACGGATTTAAAAGATCCATCTCTGTGTAGCCGGATCCACTTTGAATTTTTCTGGAAATTTAAAGTTCCCATATCAACATATTTAATGATAGTATAAGTAATAGCACAGCACAAAGTCAGGTCGGTGGTCAGCTTGGAATTTCCTACCTGAGGGTTTCTGCCAACAAGACGCAGGCTTCGATGAAAGAGGTGGCTGCTTGTGGAAAAATAAACTGCAGTCTTGATCATCTTTAAAATCATCCGGATTTTTGTTTAATTTCAGGTATAATCCCACTCGGTTTACTAATTTTGCACCGCGATGATTAAGATTGAAGAACTGATACACGCTTATATTTCTACCCAATGTGATTTCGAAAAACAGGTCATTTTAACCCATCATTTCCACGCCGATTGGGAGGTGGATCTTTTATTGATTAATCCGGATGGTTTGAGCCACGAGATTGAAATTAAATTCAGCAAAAGCGATTTTAAAAACGATTTCAAAAAGTTCTATCATAACCGCCACACCGGAGAAAAATATCTGAAACATGATAAAATTGGCTGTGGCGATTATGTCTGCAATCATTTCAGTTTTCTGCTTCCGATGGGAATGATTAGTCCGGTTGACGTCCCGGAACACTGTGGAATGATCGAATTTTATCACGATGCCGACCGTTGGGAAACCGTATTCAGAACCATTCGTCCTCCCAAAATTTTACACAAAACACCGTACTGGCAACTGATTGATAAGGACATGATGCTGAAGAAAATGGCGATGAATCTCATTCAGCGGAAATTCCAGCTGAAAGCAAGAACCGAAGAACTTATTTTCAAAAATCCATTTGGAGATAAAATCTTGTAGATGAAGAGAATCCTGACGATTAAAACACAGGAGATAGAAGTTCTGGGAGAGCAATTGCTTTTGTGTAACCAGAGAGCGATGTTTTGGGAAGCTAAATCAATGCTGATTCTGAGTGATATGCACATCGGAAAATCTGCGCACTTCAGGAAAAACGGTATCCCGATTCCCAATGCTGTTCTTAAAAATGACCTGGATAAGCTGGAAAAACTGATTGCTTATTTCGGGGCACAACAGGTGCTCATCAACGGAGATATTCTGCACGCCGGCGACAATACAGATGTGGATTTTTTCTGTGATTGGAAAAATGGAATTCCGGCAGAATTTCACCTGATAAAAGGAAATCACGACCGGATTTCAAAAGATCTGGAAGCCAAACTGTGTCTCACTTCTGTACAGGAGGAGTTAAAAACGGGCCCGTTTTGCTTTGTTCATGAGTTGGATGAGACGCGTGCTGATTTTCAGATTACTGGCCATATTCACCCCGGAATTGAAATCAGAAATAAAATCAAAAATATCCGGCTCCCTTGTTTTGCAGTTACTGAAAGGCAAATTCTGCTTCCGGCTTTCAGCGAATTTACCGGGCTGGATACCAGAAATTTGCCATCACGCGCAACATTTTTTCCCTTCACATCCAACGAGATTTTTGAACTGTAACCAAAATGTATTCACGTGAATCAGCTTTAATCTTCAGGCTGAATTTTTCGGTTTTTTAAAACGACAATCGAAACGATATAAAGGAGTACAATGGTCAGCGGAATAGTAATAAATCTTTCCGAAGGAAATAAATACCAAAGAATAACAATTAAAATGGTTCGTACTATGGAATGAAAAAGGCCAATCCAATGATCAATAATCCACGTCAGAGGAACCCACATGAGGCCGGTTAGAATTCCAACGGTTAAGGGAAGGGAAGTATAATCTACAAGGAAAAATGGGATGGCAATAGAATAAACCAGCAGAGCCTGAACAATGGTGAGGAAAAATAAAGTATCGAAGGTGTTTTTAGGTTTGGTTTTATCCAGATAATTTTCTCCGGTCCATTTTGAGATTACCATCGCTAAATAAACGATGGATCCGGTGGCAATGAACAGCACCCACACCGTTACGCGGTCAGGAAAAAAAACACCTGAAAGGGCAATTATTAGCCAGGCAATTAATCCCGCGATGGGAGAAGCGAGCAGTTTTTTCCGTTTAAAATCTTCTTTTTGTTGTTCAAGAGTTCGTTTAATGTCAGTCATATTGCGTTATCCATTTCTCAGAATTTTATCTATTTTTCTTCCTTTGGCAAGTTCATCAATCAGTTTGTCAAGATAGCGTACTTGTCGTGTCAACGGATTTTCAATTTCTTCGATGCGGTAACCACAAATAACACCTGTGATGAGATGGGCATTTGGATTCAGTTCAGCGTCTTGAAAGAATTCTTTGAAAGTAACGTTATTATCGATCAGTTCTTTTATTTTACTCTCGTCAAAACCGGTCAGCCACTCAATTACCTGATGCAGTTCTTGGATGGTTCTGTTTTTTTTCTCCACTTTCGCCACATAGTGAGGATAGACAGAAGCAAAGGTTAATTTAGCGATTCGCTCATTATGTTCAGGGCTTGTTTTCATGATTTTTATAATTCTCTTTTAACCATGTTCTTCTTACAAATATGAAATAAAACTCGCTATCCTGCAAATTGTTTCAAAATTAGAAAGACAAAATCCATTTCTTTTTTATCTTTAAACTTTATTATTTTTTATGAAACAAAAGCTATTTATCGCTATTTTTTTTGGATTTTATGTTGCAGTGAATGCTCAGATGGATCCTGATAAACAAACCCTTATCGAGAAAGAAAAAAAAGGATTTCTGCATAAAATGGGAACGGGAAATATCAATCCCAACACTCTGAATTATGATTTGCGTTACCAGCGTCTGGATCTAACACTGGATCCCGGGGTGTACCACATCAGCGGAAGTGCTACCAATCATTTTGTGCCCAATCAGTCCATCCAGAGCATTTATTTTGATCTGACTTCGCAACTTACCGTTACTCAGGTCACCAAGCAAGGAATTCCGCTCACCTTTCAGCAACTTCCTTCCAACGAAATTAAAATTGCTTTTTCTGCACCCATTCCTGCCCATTCTCTGGATTCGCTTACCATCCATTATTCCGGAGCACCGGCACCTACATACAATGCCTTTGCGGTGCATACTCAGAACTCGGTTCCTGTCATGTCTACACTTTCGGAACCGTACGGTGCACAGGATTGGTTTCCTACGAAACAGAGTATGAATGATAAAATTGAAAAGTTTGATTTTAAAATTACAACGCCACAGCAATACAGTGTGGCGGCCAACGGTGTCCTGATGTCGGAAACTTTACTTCCGGGTGGACAAAAACGAACGTTCTGGAGAACACAGTATCCCATGACTGCTTATCTCGCAGCGTTTTCCATTACTAATTTTACGCGCTTTACAGATATCATCGGAAATCCTCCGTTTCCTTTTATCAACTATGTGTATCCTTCTTCAGCAGCCAATCCGGCCATAATGGACAATATTGAGTGGACCAAACAGGCAATGACGCTTTTTGAAACCTATTTCGGGGAATATCCTTTCAGAAATGAAAAATACGGACATATGGAATTCGGGCACAACGGCGTGTGTATGGAACATCAAACCATGTCTTCCATGAGTTCGTGGGGAAAATATGTGGTAGCTCATGAACTGGCGCATCAGTGGTTCGGAAACAAAGTAACATGCGGAAGGTGGAATGACATCTGGCTGAACGAGGGATTTGCGAGTTTCGGCGAACATCTGGCCAACGAGAAACTGTTAATGAATCATTCTCAATTTATGAATTATCTGGAAAATCAGAAAAATTATATTACCAGTCTCCCCGGTGGCAGTACTTACGTATCCGATTCGCAGCTGGGTTCCGTTGCGAGCATTTTCAACGGAAGACTTATTTATGCCAAAGGCGGATATATCGTGAGGATGATGAAATGGATTTTGGGGGAAACGGCTTTTTTTCAGGCCATCAAGGAGTATCATGAGCGTCCTCATTTAGCTTATAATTATGCGGTAACCGATGATTTGAAAGCTTCCCTATTTCAGTCAACTTCTGTAGACTTCACTGAGTTTTTTAATGACTGGCTGTATGGTGAAGGATATCCTACTTATACCACCAGATGGAAACAGGCACCCAATCAATCCCTGATTCTTCAGGTATCACAGGTGCAAAGCCATCCTTCGGTTAGTTTTTTTGAAATGCCTTTACCTGTTAAAGTAACCGGCACCAGCGGAGAAGTGGAATATCTGAGACTTGAAAATACGTTCAATAACCAATATTTTACAGTGCCGGTGAACTTTACCATTGCAACAGTGGAATTTAACGATGAACATCAGCTTCTGGAACGGAATTCTGTAGTGATGATGGATGCGAATCTTTCTACTGCAGAATCTTCCTCTTCTGCCGTGAAGCTTTATCCGGTTCCGGCCGAAAATGAACTTTACATCGATGGAGTTTATCGTCCGGCAGGGTATCAGATTCATAGTCAGGATGGAAGGCTGGTTCAGGAAGGAAAATATATGCCGGGACAGGCGGTGGATATATCCACACTGGTTTCGGGGTTCTACATTATTTCTCTGAACGGAAATCATTTCAAATTTACCCGGAAATAAACAAAAGCCTTCGCAACTGAAGGCTTTTTCTTAAATTAGCAGATTCTTAAAAATATTGTTATGATCTCAAAAAAATATCTTGAAACGCTTCAGAATGAACTTCAGAGTATCGACAAAGAAGGGCTGTACAAGCGCGAACGCATTATTTCTTCACAGCAGTCTGCAGAAATTGTAGCCAACGGGAAAACACTTCTGAATTTCTGTGCCAATAATTATCTGGGACTGGCCAACGATCCGGAAGTCATTACAGCTTCGCAGAACATGATGGATTCTCATGGATACGGCATGTCATCAGTGAGGTTCATTTGCGGAACTCAGGATATTCACAAACAGTTGGAAGAAAAAATTTCCCGCTTTTTGGGAATGGAAGATACCATTTTGTATGCCGCCTGTTTTGATGCCAACGGCGGAGTGTTCGAGCCGCTTTTTGGCGAAGAAGATGCCATAATTTCTGACGAACTGAACCATGCTTCCATTATTGACGGTGTTCGTCTGTGTAAAGCTGCACGTTACCGTTACAAAAATAATGATATGAAGGATCTCGAAGATCAACTGAAAGCGGCCGCTGACAAAAACCATCGTTTCAGAATTATTGTGACCGACGGCGTTTTTTCCATGGACGGAATTGTGGCCAACCTGAAAGGAATTTGTGATCTTGCAGAAAAGTATGATGCTTTGGTAATGGTGGACGATTCTCACGCTACGGGATTCATGGGAAAATCTGGTCGCGGTACTCATGAAGCCTGCGATGTGATGGGAAGAGTGGATATTATTACTTCAACCCTAGGTAAAGCTTTAGGCGGAGCTTTAGGCGGATTTACTTCCGGAAAAAAAGAAATTATCGATATGCTTCGCCAGCGATCCAGACCGTATTTATTCTCCAATTCATTAGCACCGGGAATCGTAGGAGCAGCCATTAAAGTGTTGGATATGATTGAAAACGATACTTCCAAAAGAGATCGTGTGATGGAAAACGCTGAATATTTCCGTACCCAGATGAAAGCCAAAGGCTTTGATATTCCTGAGGGCGATGCGGCTATCGTTCCGGTGATGCTGTATGATGCTCCACTGTCTCAGAAAATGGCTGAAAAGTTGATGGACGAAGGAATTTATGTCATCGGGTTTTTCTATCCGGTGGTTCCAAAAGGCAAAGCGAGAATCCGTGTACAGCTTTCTGCAGCACACACCCGCGAACAGCTCGACAAAGCCATATCCGCATTTGAGAAAGTAGGGAAAGAACTTGAAGTCATCTAATTTTATTGTATGAAAAGTATTTTATCTGCATTTTTTCTGTCCTTAGCTCTGCTCGCTGGGGCTCAGGAAAAAGATACCGTTATTATCATTGATCAAAATGATGAGTTAAAAATTGAAGCACTTCCGTATTATAATTTCGGAAAGGGAGTAGGGATGACCTCTCCGGACAGTTTATTCCAAATGAATATCCGATTCCGAATGCAGAACCGACTGGAAATTCTGAATGATGAAGGAAGTACTTCCTATGATGCTTTGATCCGCAGGCTGAGACTCCGTTTCGATGGGTATGTGGGAGATCCGCGTTTTGTGTATGTCATTCAACTTTCTTTTTCGCCAAAAGATGTGGGACCTTTGGAAGATGATGGCGACCTGAATATTATTCGCGATGCAATGATTTTCTTCAATCCCAATAAAAACTGGAATTTCGGTTTCGGGCAAACCAAACTGCCGGGGAACAGACAAAGGGTCAATTCTTCCGGTGCACTGCAGCTTACCGACCGGTCTATCAATAATTCCAATTTCAATATCGACAGGGATTTCGGACTTCATGCTTACTATTTAAAACCAAGTACGGACGGATTCGGATTTAATGTAAAAACCGCAGTGTCTACGGGAGAAGGGCGGAACTGGACCAAAACCCGGGACGACGGACTGGCATACACCGGCCGCCTGGAACTCTATCCTTTGGGAAGTTTTAAAAAAGGAGGCGAGTATTTCGAGGGAGATCTGATGAGAGAAGAAACGCCAAAAGTGTACCTTGGAGCAACCTATCATTACAACCAAAAGGCGAGGAGAGCGGCCGGACAAACCGGCGGTCTGCTTTATGAGCAGAAAGATCTTTCGTCACTGTTTGTGGATGCAATGGTAAAATACAACGGTTTTTCAGCCATGTCGTCTTATATGAACAGAGAAACACCGAATCACACTGCTGTTGCGATCAATCCTTTGGATATCTCAGATTTTAATTATGCTCATACCGGACAGGGTTTTGATGCCCAGCTGAGTTATACTTTCCCTTCAAAATGGGAATTAATTGGCAGGTATTCCCAACTGGCTCCGGGGAATGAAATATTTCCTTTTATGCCGAAGCAAAAGCAATATTCATTCGGGATCACGAAATACATCTGGGAACATGCTTTTAAAGCACAAATGGAAGTTTCAAAAAATGATTTTCAGTATTTTGACGGAACCCAAAAAGACAACTGGTACATCCGTTTCCAGATTGAAATGGGAATTTAATTCTTTGGTTATTTAATTTTTTTTAAGAGTTTTCAGATGCTGTATCTTATCATCAAAGCATTTCATATCATTTTTATGGTAAGTTATTTTGCCGGCATTTTCTATCTTGTAAGAATCTTTGTGTATTACAAGGATACCGATGTTTTCGGCGAAACGAAAATGAAAATTCTGCGCGAACAGTATGTTATGATGGCGCGCCGGTTGTGGAATATCATTATTATTCCTGCGGGTTTCATTATGCTTATCACCGGAATTACTTTAATTGTTCTGAATTTCGGATTGATGAAAACGCCGTGGTTTCATTTAAAACTTACTTTTCTTCTTGGATTGGCAGCTTATCATTATTGGTGCTGGAAAAAAGTGAATGAAATTACCGGATTGAACGGTACTTCTTTGTCTGTACCCAATATCCGGCTCAGACAATTCAATGAAATTGCCACCTTTATTCTTTTTCTGGTGGTAG
>JAEYOX010000105.1 GCA_023411265.1 Bacteroidota bacterium
TTGCCACGCTGGAATTCTAATGAAAACCTGATATATCTCAACATAGAAGTATGATTGTCAATAAAATATCCCTTATTCATTTTAAAAATCATTCGGAAAAATCATTTGAATTTTCTCCTCAGATCAATTGTTTCGTGGGCAACAACGGCGCAGGAAAAACCAATGTTCTGGATGCGATTCATTATCTATCGGTAGGAAAAAGTTTTTTGGGAAACACGGATGTCAGCAATATCCTGTTCGGAGAAGATTTTTTTTCCATCGAAGCGGAAATTCATGACGGAGAAAAAGAAAACATCATCCGGATTCAGCAGCCGAAGGATTATAAAAAATCCATTAAAAAAAATAATAAGGCCTATGAGAGAATCGCGGATCATGTCGGGTTTCTGCCCAGCGTGATTATTTCGCCTTATGATTCAAACCTGATTTCCGATTCCGGAGAAAGCCGCCGGAAATTCCTGGATTCCATGATTTCGCAAACCGATACGGAGTATCTGTACAGTATTATTCAATATCAAAAAATACTGAAACAGCGAAATGCGCTGCTGAAATATTTTCAGAAAAACAGATCCTTCGATGCTGATTCTCTCGAGATTTATGATGAACCATTACAGCGTTTTGCCGATATCATTTATGAAAAAAGGAAAGCATTTGTGTCCCATCTCACTCCCGTGGTTCAGGAGTTTTACCACATTATTTCCGGAGCCCGCGAGACGGTTGCTGTGGAATATAATTCTGATCTTCTGAAAATTCCGATGCCGGAACTTCTGAAAAACAACCTGAGCAAAGACCGGCAACTTTCTTATACTTCAGCAGGAATTCACAAGGATGATCTTCTTTTTACCATGAACGGCAGACTGATAAAAAAAACAGGCTCTCAGGGTCAGCAGAAATCGTTCTTAATTTCTCTGAAACTGGCGCAGATTAAAAGAATAAAAGAACTTACGGGGAAAAACCCTATTCTTCTGCTGGATGATATTTTTGATAAGCTGGATGACGATAGAGTGTCACAACTCATTCAACTGATGAATCAGGAGAATTTCGGACAAATGTTCATTACTGATACACACCGCGAACGCACTGAAAATGTGGTCAAAAGAATTAACGAAAAAAGCAAGATTTTCGAAATATAAAACCTGAAATTAGGGTCTTAGTTTATTTTTTTAATTCGGATTCATAGATTGCAATCCAGTCCTGCACCGTCATTTTCTGCATTAATTCTCCAATGAGTTCAAAAGGAATATCTTCCGTTTTTTTGAAACGGATGCAGCTTTTTCCCATGTCCAGTTTCCGTTTGCTGTGTTTCGGATATTCATCTGTGAACCATTTCAACAGTTGGGGATCAGAATAAATTCCCATGTGATAAAGATTCACTGAATTTTTCTGCGAAGCAATTCCCGCGAAAGGCAATGGTTCTTCAGGCTTGCAGTGGTAGCCGGCAGGATACAGCGAATGCGGGACCACATATCCTAAACCGCCATAACTGACGGCCGCTTCAAAGCCTTCGGGAAGGTTTTTGAAAATGGTTTCGTGCAATTTATTGAAGGCTTCTGCCCTTTCTTCCGGCACATTGGCCAGAATTTCTTTTACAGTAGTTCCGTTCGCTTTCATTTTATGATTTTTTTGTCAGTATTTTAATCCATTCGGCTAACAATTCGGGATTGATGTCTGATGTACTTTTTAATTTGATATGACGCATTGTTTTCCCTGTACCCTGTAATATTCCGTCCGGATCGTTCAGCCGTTCAAAACCATTGTAAAACCCAAAGTTTAGATGGTTTTTATTCACCTGAAAATATGCAAAATCCTTATCGGATTTAAAAATTGGCCGGCTCCATTTGAATTCTTCCGTTACATTTTCTCCATTTTCATGAATTAATTTCCGAAGAACCTCCATCATTTCTTTTTGGCTTTGCGGAGCGCTAGTGATATATTCTGTTACCAGTTGGTTCATGATCTCTTTACTTTTCAACTTTCGCTACCTGCATGGCGATGTATTTCAGTAAATAATTGGGTGTACAGTTTTTTGCTACCATTTCATCTTTGTACAGGCCCGTATTTTCGCCGATTGCAATGCATCTTGCCCGGAATTCTTTCTGAAAAATACCAATCTGTGCAGCGGTGAAATTCATTGCCCATTGTACTTCAGGTTCTTCAGCAACAATGTTTTCCTCAATATTTTTCAGAAGATATTCACTATTGGGCGGCGGCGTTTGACCGACCCAACGCAGTCGTCCCTGATAATACCAAAATATTCTTCTGAGCAAAGAAGAGGGATGATTTTCCCATCCTTCCATCAATGCTATGGTTTTTTTGTCTTTTGAAAGTTGATTGGCCATCAGCCAATCAATAAGATGGTTCTGTTCTTCTTTCGGATGTTGTTCCATATCCTGCACCAGACCGTCGATCGTTTCCTGAGTAAGCAGTTTTTTGTCCATGATGAGAATGGCCAACTGTCGGGCAAAGAAATGCCCAGAGCTCCAAAGTTCCATCGCCAGAGTATGATCTTTTTTGATGTCTTTAGCTATTTTCCTCAGATCTCCCAGTTTGGTTTGCGGTAATTTGACCTGATCCAGAATCGTTTGTGTTTTTGAAGAGATTTTCAACATTGGACAAAAGTAATAAAGTTTCCAGAGATTTCATGCATCCTGTTTCTTTCTGAAATAAAATCCTCAACTTTGTAATTCGGAAAATATTGATGAATTAAAAAGCAAAGAACTACAATGAAAAAAAAGCGCGAATTTCAATCCTCTGACTTGGTAAAAGCATTTGCCAAAATCCATGGTTTCGAGGATAAACTTCTGGCTTTTGAAGTGAAAGATTATTTGGAAAACTATCTGGACAGCAGTCTTTTTAAGGAAATCATCAGTATCAATATTCGTAATAAAATCCTTGAAATAAAGATTGCTTCTCCCTTGTTAAAAAACGATTTCAGAATGCGGAAAACCTTCTTCCTGAAGAAATTTCAGCAGGAATTTGGCGAGCAGCACATTTCCGATCTTCAGATTTTATAAGTGATTTTTAAGGCAAACGAACATTGTTCATCTGTCTCAAGATCCAGCTGTGTCTTTTTCTGAGATAGGAAGACGGATTATTGGGGTCATATTTCTTTGGGTTCGGGAGAATGGCGGCAATCCACGCAGCTTCACTTTTGGTGAGGTTTTTAGCACTTTTTCCGAAATAATATTGTGAGGCCGCTTCCACTCCGAAAACCCCCTGTCCCATTTCTATGGAATTCAGATACCTTTCAAGTATGACTTCTTTGCCCCAAATCAGTTCAATAATAAATGTATAAATGGTTTCTAGGCCCTTTCTGAACCAGCTTCTGTCCTGCCACAGAAAAACATTTTTAGCCGTTTGTTGGGAAATAGTGCTGCCGCCTTTTATTTTTTTTCCTTTTTCGTTGTCTCGGTATGCTTTTTCAATCGCCTGATAATCAAATCCATTATGAGTAAAAAACTTTTGATCTTCGGCTGCGATGACTGCTTTTTTAACATGGGAGCTCATTTCATCATAATCCACGTAATCTCGCTCCAGCTTGCCAAAATTCAGAAATTCGGAGATTTGAGTGATGGTAACAGGTGGGTTGAAAAATTTTCCCCACAGTATAAAAGCAATATTGGCGAGGATAAGGATGAAAATGATTTTCCTGATTTTTTTAAACATGCCGAAGGTTACAAATTTTGAATTGCAAAAGTATCTTTTATTTTAGTTCCTTCAAATAGGTTAATGAATAATCAGGAAGAAGCTGCGGATGAAAAATCCTGATATAATCCTTCAGCACGAGATCGGCACGCACTACGCCGCTTTCAAAATAATCGTTTGATTTTCCCTGTTCCCGGGCTGTTACGGCATATATTTTCCCGTTTTGAAATACCTTCATTCTGGCGTAATTCGGATTGACGGACAATAACGAATTTTTGTTGCGGTGATTTCCTGCGTTCATCCAGAAGCGGGCGTTTTCGGATTTTGCAAATACCTCTTCAAAACTCATGGGAATGGCTTTTTCATCCAGATTTCCTTTCAGAATATATTCTGCTCCTGCATCTTCCAGCAACTTCGCAAAAGCGGTTTTTCCGCCCGGCATAAACCATTGCCCACCGTACATTTCATTGGAGATAACCAAAGGTTTTGTTTCATTTTCCACCAGGTTTTTCAGCGAATCATAGGATGTTTTTATTGCCTTAAATTGAGCTGCAGACTTTTCCTCTTTCCCGAAAAGCCTGCCGAAAACCAGAAGATATTTCGATTTTTCCAGAGGGTCATTTTCCAGATACTCATCGAGAAAGATCACTTCTATTCCGTTTTTTTTCAGGAGTTCATACGTATTTCCGAACGTCGCAATATAATTGGTGAATACTGCATCCGGCTTCAGAGCAAGTATTTTTTCAATATTATATTTTTGCTCATTTCCGACATCCTCGATTATTCCGTTTTGAATCAGTTTCTTCACTTTTTCGGAATAAATATACTCCGGACTGGAAACGCCGGCAATGCTTTCTTCCAACCCCAGTTCTGTAAAATATCCCACCAGACTTGCGTTCAGGAGCACTACTTTTTTGTAAGGAAGTGTAGAATCGGAGATTTCATAATTAAACTTCCCTGACTTCAGTTTCAAAATTCCTCCGTTTTGCTGATAACGAACCCTTTCTGATATGTTTTGCCCGGAGATGGTCAGTTGCTGCGATTCTTTTTTACATGAAATTAAAAATAAAATGGCAAGAAGCGTGAAGAAAGTGGTTTTCATGTTTCAAAGAAACCAAAAAAGTGTTATATTTGCAAACCGTAAAATGAAATGGACGCGTAGCTCAATTGGATAGAGCGTCAGATTACGGCTCTGAAGGTTGAGGGTTCGACTCCTTCCGCGTTCACATCAAGAGATACCGATGGCGGTGTCTCTTTTTTTGTGCATTGAAATGGTGAATCGAAATTGGTAAACTGCTCAGTGCGCTGTATACTGTGTTTTTTTCTATGCATCAAAGGAAAAGTTGTTTCCGGATCACTTTAACCAGAGAATTAAGTGAGAATTTCTTTCCATAGAATAACATGTGTTAGAGACCGTTGTACTATTTTTGTACTATTATATTGAACGGACGAACAACTGGAAAACTAACAAAGATCACAATAACTACTGTTGGAGAAGATTTAGTGTATAACTACAGAACTAATACTGTAGCTATTAAAACTATTGAGTTTGAGATCAACCAGAAATCAACATAAAAGTAGACCACTTACCAACGCAATAAACAATAATTACCAATGAATATTTATCTAATCCTTTTATTCTTAGCCTTTCCGACAACGCTAACTTTTGGACAGAAATCACCGGAGGTACAAACGAGTGTAGCTAAACCTTTCTGCCTTGGTGAAATTAATGAAATCTATTCAGAAGAACTGAACGAAAAAAGGATATTGAACATCTATCTGCCAGAAGGTTACCACCCGAAAGACACCATACATTATCCGGTTATTTATTTGCTTGATGGCTCGGCTGATGAAGACTTTATTCATATCGTAGGTCTTGTGCAGTTTAATAGTTTTGAATGGGTCAATCACGTTCCCAAATCAATAGTCGTGGGTATCGCAACAGTGGACAGAAGAAGAGATTTCACTTTCCCTACAACGGTGGTAGAAGATAAAATTACAAATCCCACTTCAGGGCATTCCGATAGGTTTATATCATTCATTGAAAAAGAGCTGCAGCCGTATATTCAGGAAAAGTATAAGACGAATTCATCCAAAACCATTATCGGGCAATCGTTAGGTGGGCTTTTAGCAACTGAAATTCTGTTTAAAAAAACGGAACTATTCAACAAGTATATCATTATAAGCCCTAGTTTGTGGTGGGATAATGGGTCATTGTTGAACCAGCACCTTACTTCTTTTGAGCAAAAAGACATTTATATCGGAGTTGGTAAAGAGGGATTAGCTCCCACTAAAATTCCCCGTGTTATGGAAGTCGATGCAAATGTTTTAGCCGACAAAATTAAAGAGATGAAAAACAGAAATGTACATGTTCATTTTGATTATCTGCCCCAAGAAAACCACGCGACGATAATGCATCAGGCTGTTTTTAATGCATTTAAATTGCTATACCGATAAGATGGTTATATTCTGCAATGGTTTCGTCGGCAAAGACCATTTCTTCCGGTTAGCCGAGCAACTTGGTGACCAAACAACAAAAGATGTCTTAGAAAACACTCGACCATAAATGAAAAATTGCAGCGACCAACGGTGCCACAAGTATGTATTTAGCGATAGAGGTGAATTTTAATAATCTTATTTTCAGTTCGTTGCAGTTAAATTTAAAAATTATTTCAAAAAACATTTGACCCTAACGTTACGCCATAGCATACCTTTGTACGGTCGATAAATAATAAGAAAGAATGAAAACTCTTACAGTAAAAAAATTGGCGGAAATATCGGGTGTGAGCGTACGCACACTTCATTATTATGACCAAATCGGCTTGCTCCGTCCCTCAGTAAGAACCGAGAAGAAGTACAGGCTTTATGGAAATGACGAGTTATTGCGCTTGCAGCAAATTCTGTTTTTTCGTGAACTGGACTTTCCACTCAAGGATATTATAGAAATGATGGACGAGCCTGACTACGATCTGGTTAAAGCGCTGATGCAGCACAAGTCGGCACTGCTCAACCGTAAAAGAAGAATTTCTGACTTATTGAGAACGATCGACATCACTATTAATAATCTTAAAAATGGAGAAATGATGAAAGATCCAGAAGAATTGTATAAAGGTTTTCCCAAAGAAGTTGGAATGGCCTACAGAAAAGAAGCAATCAGTAAGTACGGGGCACAAACCGTTGAACAATCTGAAAAAGAGCTGATGAAACTTGGTAAGTCGGGTGTTGAATCGCTTCAAAAGGAAATGAAAAATGTCTTCAGCGAACTATTTGCACTGAGAAACGATAATCCGGAATCGGACATCGTACAGCAACACATTGCAAGGCATTATGAGATAATTAGCAAATTTTGGGGAAAGTCAGTTGTACCAGATCAAAAAGCTTGTGCTTATGCGGGGCTTGGTGATCTGTTAGTAAATGACGAGCGCTATTTAGCAAATGTTACAGACGGAAATCCACAACCTGAATTTGCGCTGTTCTTGCAGAAAGCAATGAAATATTTTGCTGAAAATAATTTGGAAAAATAATGTAAGCAAAAAATAGTTAGGGAAAGTCCTCATAACACAGGACTTTCCCTTATCCTGATAAAAAGTTGGCAGTATGAATGAATCAGATCTAATTAAGGAATTTCAACACGTTGAAGACAACTTCAATCGGGCGGTCGTCACAAATGATACCGCAGAAATAAAAAAATGTATAACATCCGATTGGGTATTGGTAGACAGTCAAGGTGGAATTATACCGCAAGAGCGGTTTTTTGAAGTACTGAAACAAGGGTTGTTATCCCATTCGGCGATGAGCAAGGAAGTTTTGCGAGTAAAAATGTACGGAGATGTAGCACTTGTAACAGGCCGGGGGCAAAATACCGGAACCTGGCAAGGAGAACCAATGGAAGCTGATGAATGGATTACCGATGTGTACAAAAAAGACGGTGACGAATGGTTGTGTGTACTCACTCATTTAACACCTGTGAAAAAATAATTTATATTGTGATAACGTTCGACACATTACGGGAATTAGCGCTTTCCTTCCCTGAAACCACGGAAGTACCACATTTTGAAAGAACTTCCTTCAGGGTGAAGAAAAAAATATTTGCAACGTATGACGATAAGCAAAAAAGAGTTACCGTCAAGTTATCAGAAATGGATCAGGATATTTTTTCTTCCGTAGATAAAACTGCCATTTATCCAGTAAAAAACAAGTGGGGCAGGCAGGGCTGGACTACAATAGAGCTCGAACTGGTATGTTGGGAGCTTTTCGTTGAAGTTTTAACAACGGCCTACTGCGAGGTCGCACCCAATAAACTAGGCATCTTAGTGAGACCAGATAAAGATGGATAAAATAACTAAATATACGCTTGCATGGCCATTGATTTTACAGATATAAGTAACAAACAGCTCCTATTAAAACGGTTAACGGAAAAAGATGCCATTGCATTTCACAGTTTATATTTCCCAAAAGACGGGCAGGAAAGTGAAAAAGTCGAATCAAATGAGAATTGCAGAGCGGCTTTTGAGTTTACTGAAAGTATCATTTCACAATGCAATGATATTTTCACAATACGCACCACCGCAAATCCAGAAAAAATCATTGGAGATTGCGCATTGCACCATTGGAACAAACAGAAGAACGAAATCGAATTCGGCGGTTCACTGCTTCCCGACTATTGGGGAAAAGGTTTGATGGCAACAGCGTTTCTCATAATGATTCCCTATGCACAACAAACCTATGCAATAAAAAAGGTCGTAGCGAATACAACCGCTGAAAATATAAACGCCTTAAAATTCGCCGCAAAACTAGGTTTTAGAATAGTAGAAACTATGGAAAACAATGTACTGTTAGAAAAAGATTTAGGAGATTTTTTGGCAAATTGATTTAATACCGAACAATGACAAAACGTGAAGAAATTATAAAAAATTATGTTGACGGCTATAATGCATTCGACATTGACAAGATGGTTCGTGACTTTAACGAAGCTATCATTTTTAAAAACATTAATAATAATGAAGTTACGATGGTATTAAAAGGGATTGGAGCGTTTAAGGAACAAGCTGACAAGGCAAAATCCTATTTCGAAAGCAGGCTGCAAACTATAAAATCGTTCGCGCATAAGAGCGACACTACCGAATTTGAAATAGATTACATTGCAATTTCAGCTTCCGATCTTCCCAACAGTTTAAAAAAAGGCGGGCAAATTAAATTAAACGGGAGATCTATATTCAAATTTTATCGTAATCAAATTGTTGAATTAATTGATATAGCTTAGTTAGCGCATAGATACGAATCATATTAAAAATTGATCCTAAAATGAAAATTGAAATACACCATATCAACAATATAAAAATAGCTGAAATCATTTCTGACGACATTGTTTTAAGATCTGTTGAAGACGGATTAGATCTAGTCGGCAATCTATATTATGAGGGATTTGATAAAATATTTATTCATGAAAAAAATATTACCCCCGATTTTTTTGATTTAAAAACAAAGCTCGCAGGTGAGGTACTTCAAAAATTTGCCCAATACCGAATGTCATTAACCATTATAGGTGATTTTTTAAAATCTGAAAGCAAGAGTCTAACCGACTTTATCTATGAAAGCAACAAAGGCCGTCAGGTCAATTTCGTCAGTTCTCTCGCAGAAGCAATAAACGATAAGCAATGAATGCAGATACAAAAACATCCATCCATGAACTAATGGTAGAAATACCGGCAGGAAATATTGAATTAAGGGATGACAGAACAAAACAGAAATGGACGGTTTCTATCGAACCTTTTTTGCTTGCAAAATTTCCCGTGACCCAGGATTTGTATTTTGAGATGATGAATGAGAAACCAAGCACTTTCAGAGGGAACCAACGGCCTGTGGAAACCGTCACCTGGCTGGAAGCAGCATCTTTTTGCAATTCATTGTCTTTAAAAAACGGCCTTGAGCCCTGTTATGTTTTTTCTAAAGAAGACGAGGAAATAACTTGTGACCGGTCGGCAAACGGATTCCGGTTGCCTACAGAGGCTGAATGGGAATATGCATGCAGGGCGGATACCTCGGGCATCCGATATGGTGAATTGAATGAGATTGCTTGGTTCAAAAATAATTCAGAAGGAACAACACACGATGTTGGAAAAAAAGAACCGAATGCCTGGGGACTCTATGATATGCTGGGAAACGTGTGGGAATGGTGTTCTGATTTGTATGATACGGAAGTGTATCGCTCGTATCGTATTTTCAGGGGAGGTGGCTGGTGTGACGAAGAGCGGAGTGTGATGGCCACTACCCGGAGAAGAAGCCATCCGTCCAAATTTAAGATAGACGACCTTGGTTTCAGGGTGGCTAGAAACAAACATCAAGAATATTATAAACTTATCAATAAAAGCCGATGAAAATTGTAATAAATGAAAATACCCATATCGATTTAATTAACGAGACGCATGCGAAAGCCATTTTCGAAATGGTGGATCATAACAGAAACCATTTGAGGGTTTGGTTACCCTTTGTGGACAAGATGCAGTCCATCGAATTTGCAGAAAATTTTGTGAAAGGAACCATAAAAAGAAACAAAGCTGGGATTGAACATGCATTCGTGATTTTTGAAAACAAACAAGCAATCGGCAGAATAGGTGTATATAAAATCGATCATCAGAATCGGATCGGAGAAATTGGATATTGGATCGTAGAAAATTCACAAGGAAAGGGCATTATAACAAAAGTCTGCAAAGTGATGATAGATTTTTGCTTCAACGATTTGGATCTGAACAGAATAGAAATAAAATGTGCCACAGCCAATTTGCGAAGTAAGGCCATACCCGAGAAACTGGGCTTCTCGAAAGAAGGAGTAATCAGACAGGGAGAATTGGTCCATGGCGAATTTATTGACCTGGCGCTATATTCCCTTTTGAAATCAGATAAGATAGTTAACGAAAAATAGAATTTCAAACTAAAAACCATAGGTACAACTATCTCAAAAATAGACCACTTACTCAAACTGTCAAAAAAGTAGTTGTAAAGAAAAAACAAGTCATAGAATTGCACGAAAATCTACCTCAACATTCCCACGCGTTGCAGTTTCCCAGAAGCTGCCAACTGATTGGGATTGGTTCCGGGTTCATCCTGGGGAACAGCTATGCCGAAACCTTCGTAAAGTGATTTCCAGAAGTCATCAATTTCACCTGTCGCGGGATTTTT
>JAEYOX010000028.1 GCA_023411265.1 Bacteroidota bacterium
AATCAAATTCATTGTTAATTTTAAAAGCATGTTGCAGGAGTTCCGGGAAGAATACATCGAAATGCTGCTGTAACATTGATTTATTTTCCAGAAAGACCTCAAATACCGGCACATTTTTCTCCAGATACTGCGCACGATTCAGTACATTTCTCATCGAAAATTCAATTCCACTATCTTCTCGGTAATGAAACAACCAATTATCCCTTTCCATATACTCCAGCATTCTGAGAAACCTTTCCGGCAGCAGGTTTTCATGGTTTCTTAGCACAGTATACACTTTCTGTGAATGCGCCCAAAGCACCGACTCGGGCATGGAAAGCGCCAGAAAATGGTCAAAAGCTACATCAACGAAAGCTCCGGCATAGAGCCGCACCAGTGGACTGAAGGTTTTTTTTGCCAAATGGATTTGCGGATGAGCATCTGTAAAAGTATCGATTTCACGGTGCATCCTGATTCCTTCCTGGATACCGGCAGGAAATGAGAAACGCTCACTGTTCCGAATATGGTCCTGAATAAACTGGCCTACAATCTGTTCGTCAGAAAAAGCAAGGAATGAATGCGCAAGAAAATTCATACCGTTAATCCGGTGTTTCGTTCTATTTTACAATGAATTTTTTCACGCCGATTGCATCACTCTTATTCCCGCTGACTGAAAGAAAATATTCGCCGGGTGCGAGATGCGCAATATTTATTCTCTTATTTTGTGTAGTGAGAACGGTTTGTCCCAGAACATTAATAATTCTGAATGTATAGGTTTCATCATTCTTAAGAGAGACCGTGATCTCGTCAGAGGCTGGATTAGGATACAGTGTAAATTCCTTTGCGGCCGTTTTCACTTCTAATGTATTCATGGTTGCACTGGGCATAAACTCTGAAACCACACATGCGAAACGTGCAAATCCAAAAGCCTCATCAGAAGGATGGGGATTACCGATCGCCACTCCGGTAGGTTCATTATTATAATTCACTGACGGATTTGCCCATCGATTGATTTTCGGGCAGTTGATTCCTACAGTGGCACACTGGTCGTTGTAGGCCATCATAGTGCGCCATCTTCGTGAAGCAGGGGTACTGCTGCCCATGGCAACGGCAGTCTGGTTTACATAACCATGTTGATTACTGCACGGATTGGTGCTTTGATTCACGAACCAGTCGTGGTTCAATCCCATATTATGACCCATTTCGTGAGACAGCGTATAATTGGAAACTGCACAATTTCTCAATGAAACAGAAAAAGCCGCATTCGCAGAATAGTTAGTAGGATTGGTGTTCAGATAGCCCAGTCCGCAGATATTCGTGGGTGTAGCGGTAATCAGCGCACATAAATCTGCCCCGTACATCGTTCTCAGGGTGTGCACATCATCCATAAAACCGTCGGTCTGATTTCTGAAACGGGTGAGATCAGTATTAATATTCCCGCTTTCGGCATAGGCTATTTCGCCAGCATACACCAGATTAATGGTGATATTCGGAATTCCTGAATTGATAAGGGAATTATTAAAATTAGTAATAGCCGTGGCAATCTGTGAATTGCTTTGCGCTACACCTCCCCAACCTAAGCGTGCAGCCGAAGTATACACCACCAAAACATCAATAATTGAAGGCTGGCAAACCGGTGTGGAAGCGAGGCAAATATTGGAATTGGCTTTGTGGGTGGAAAAAGCTTCCGGAAGGATAAAATCTTCTTTCAGTTCTTTCTGGATCAGGTCATCTTCATTCACTACCGAAACGGCAAAGATTTGATCCGCTGTTTGCTGAAACATTACTTTCTCGCCAAGAGAAGATGCGTACATCCCTGAAAGTGCGTTTTCATATCTCGAAAAAACCAGTTCCGAATCCGGTTCATTATCTATGGAATACGAATACGAAACACTTCCGTTGGTATATTCAAAAGTGCGGGCGGGCCGCACCTGAATTTTCCTTCCCGAGGGCAGTGATAGTTCCAGATCGGCTTCCAAATTAAAAGCCGGCTGCAAAAAATATTGCGTTGACAGATAAGAAGAAGCCAGATCCGGATGAAGGGTCTGATTTTCCTGAAGCTGACTTTCATGTATTGCAGTCTGGAAAACAGAAGTTTGCGCCCAGAAAAGCATGGCAGAAAATGAAAAAAGAAAAGATAATAGTCGATTCATATAGTGGATTTGATGTGTAACAAAGATACATAATTTAATGGATCCTTAACCGTTGATTCTCAAAAAAGCCGGTCATGAAAATCCTCTATTTTACTCACTTCTTCTATGGTTATTCCGAATTTACGTTTCGGAATTTTATTGAGATTGGAAATAAATATCTTCTCATACCCCAGTTTCTCAGCTTCAGAAATGCGCTGTTCAATTTGCGGAACAGGTCTTATTTCGCCGCTAAGTCCGATTTCTCCGGCAAAACAGAACTTTTCTGAAACTGCTAGGTCTTCATTTGAAGAAAGCACAGAAGCAATTACTGCCAGATCCAAAGCAGGATCATCGGTTTTAATTCCGCCTGTAATATTCAGAAAAACATCCTTGGCTCCCAACTGAAATCCTGCTCTTTTTTCCAGAACCGCCAGCAACATATTCAATCTTCTACTATCGAAACCTGTGCTGCTGCGCTGTGGCGTTCCATAAACCGCTGAACTTACAAGTGCCTGAATCTCGAGCAACATGGGCCGGTTTCCTTCCAAAGTTACCGCAATCGTATTCCCGGAAAGTTCTTCAAATTTTTTAGTGATCAGAATTTCAGAAGGATTCTTAATTTCCTTCAATCCCTGGGCTACCATCTCGTAAATACCGATTTCGGAAGTTGATCCAAAACGGTTTTTATTCGCTCTCAGCAGGCGAAAAAGGTGGTTTCTGTCGCCATCAAAATTCAAAACCACGTCCACCATATGCTCCAGAACTTTCGGTCCGGCAATTTGTCCGTCCTTGGTGATATGACCTACCAGAATAATGGGAATATTGTTTTCTTTGGCGAATTGTATCAGTTCATTGGAACATTCCCTGATTTGAGAAACGGTTCCGGGCGAACTTTCCAGCAACTGAGAATGTAAGGTTTGAATCGAATCAATAATCATGAGTTCCGGCTGTAGTTTTTTGGCTTCATGAATAATTTTTTCCACCGAAACTTCGGTAAAAAGAAAACAGTTAGGGTTCTGAATATCCGTGAGCCTGTCCGCCCGCATTTTAATTTGCGAAGCACTTTCTTCTCCGGAAACATACAGAATTTTCTTTTTCATTTTAAGGGCCAGCTGCAACAGCAAAGTTGATTTTCCGATGCCGGGCTCACCTCCGATAAGGATAACGGATCCCAGAACAATGCCTCCTCCCAGCACACGGTTCAGTTCCTCAGAATTGGTTTTTATACGGGATTCTTCGGTGGTTTCCACTTCAATGATATTGATGATGTGATTTTTCTTTTTATCTGAGATTTTATGGGAAGCCGTTTTTTCATAAATCTCTTCTGCCAAAGTATTCCATGCCCCGCAATTTTTGCACTGTCCGTGCCATTGTGAGAATTGGGTACCGCAGTTTTGACAGTAATAGACCGTTTTTATTTTAGCCATGAATGAAAAATATGTTGATGTCAGAAAAAAATTGAAGGTAAATAACATACAAATATAAGCTAATCTGCCAAAGAAATTCACTTTGAAACCATGTCCCGGGTTTGTAGGCTACACTAAAATCGCCTAACTTTGCACAAACCTAAATCTAATGAGTAAAAAGAACACCAAATACATCTTCGTGACAGGAGGTGTAACATCATCTTTAGGCAAAGGAATAGTTTCCGCTTCTTTGGGACTGCTCCTGAAATCCAGAGGTTTCAGCGTTACCATTCAAAAACTTGACCCTTATATCAATATCGACCCGGGAACCCTGAACCCTTACGAACACGGCGAATGCTATGTGACCGAAGATGGTGCGGAAACGGATCTGGATTTAGGACACTATGAGCGCTTTCTGGATTCTCAGACTTCTCAAAATAACAATGTCACCACGGGAAGAATTTACCAGACCGTGATTGAAAAAGAAAGAAAAGGCGAATTTCTTGGAAAAACGGTACAGGTGATTCCTCACATTACCAATGAAATTAAAAGGAGAATTAAAATCCTCAGCAAACAGAATTTTGACATTATTATTACCGAAATTGGGGGCACTGTAGGTGATATTGAATCCCTCCCCTATATTGAATCCGTGCGGCAGTTGCGCTGGGAACTGGGAGAAAGCAACTCTATGGTGATTCACCTTACTTTACTGCCTTATCTGGCAGCAAGTGGCGAACTTAAAACCAAACCTTCGCAGCACTCGGTGCGGCAACTGATGGAAAACGGAATTCAGGCCGATGTATTAGTGTGCCGTTCTGAGCATAAAATTCCGAAAGACGTAAAATCCAAACTGGCACTTTTCTGTAATGTTCCGGTGGATAATGTTATTGAATGTATGGATGCTGATACGATTTATCAGGTTCCTATGGATCTTCAGAAGCAGAAATTTGACGAAGTTGTTCTGAAAGAACTTGACCTTACTACCAAGAAGGAAAGCGACCTGAAAGAATGGAAATCGTTTCTGAAAAAATATAAAAATCCGAAAAGAAAAGTAGAGATAGCACTGGTAGGAAAATATGTTTCGCTTCAGGATTCCTACAAATCCATATCCGAAGCCTTCATCCACGCCGGAGCCGATCTGGAAACAGAGGTGAAAGTGCGATGGGTGTACAGTGGCGAACTTTCGGACGAAAATGTGGCAGAAACTTTTGCCGGTATTGACGGAATGCTGATTGCACCAGGTTTTGGAGACAGAGGTATTGAAGGAAAAATAACAGCCGCAAAATATGCGAGAGAACAAGGAATTCCTATATTGGGAATCTGCCTGGGCATGCAGGTGATGACCATCGAATTTGCAAGAAATGTGTTAGGATTAGCGCAGGCCAATTCTATGGAATTCGATCTTGAAACCCCGGATCCGGTGATTTCCTTAATGGAAGACCAGAAAAACGTGGTGGAAAAAGGCGGAACCATGAGATTAGGAACCTGGAAATGTTCCCTGAAGCAAGGCTCCAAACTACATGAGGTGTATGGCTCCAAAAATATATCCGAACGCCACCGCCATCGCTACGAATTTAACAGCGAGTACAGAGCTGATTTTGAAAAAGCAGGACTGATTCCTACAGGTCAAAATCCGGATACTTTATTAGTAGAAACTTTGGAACTGAAAGATCATCCTTTTTACATCGGTGTACAATATCACCCGGAATACAAAAGCACCGTCGCTACTCCACATCCGCTCTTTAAAGCACTTGTAAAAGCAGCTTCCGAAAAGTAGAAAAATAAGGACAACCGGCATTATTTTATCTCCAAAATAATCTTATTCGTTCCGAAAAAAATGAGTAATTTTGTCCCCTTTAAAACAAAAGGTTTCATGACCTTATTGAATTATTTAGACCCAATTAATTAATACAGAATCAATGCAAGACAATAACGGTGTAGACAGAAAGCAGATCATTCTTTTTATGCTTTTCTCCCTCGTGATGATGGGAGGAATGTTCTTTTTTCAGAACCGTGACGCAGAACAACAGGCAGCTATTGAAGCTCAGAAACCGGCCGCTGCACAAGCCAACGGGGCAACCACAAAACCTGCCGCCTTCAACAACCTGAATGACAGTGTGAAAACTACCGCTATTCAGGAAATTCAGTTGAAAAACAATGAACTTACCCTTCATGTTTCCACGCTTGGCGGGCAGATTTCTAAGGTACAGCTGAATGAATATCAGGCATACAATCCTGTAACGGACGAGAACGATCTTCCGCTGATGCTGATGGATAAAAACAATTCTTCCTACGGATTTGCTTTTAAAGACAAAACAGGAAAAACGTTCGACACGAAAGATCTTGTTTTTAATGCCAATCAAAACGGAAATACCCTCACACTGGAACATCGCGGAAACGGAGCTATTATCCAGTTTATTTACACTTTGACTGACAGATACACTGTAGATTTTAATGTAAAAACGCAGGGACTATCCAATATAATAGCAGATAACAAGGCTGAATTTCAATGGAATTATCAAGCAAGAAGTTTGGAAAAAGGCCGCTCGCAGGAACAGACCCACACCGAGTTTGGCTATTCTTTCGATAACTACAGCAATTATGATTATGACGGGCGTACCTCTATGGACGAACCTGATGAAACCCTGAACTGGCTGGCCATCAAAAATCAGTTTTTCACCGCCATTATCGAACCACAAACCGGTTTTAAAAACTCCAGCGGATATCAGGACACTGTGGAAGAAGGAGAATATTTGAAAAAGTTTAATTTCTCGGGGAATGTAGACCTGGCCGGAAACGACCTCAATCAGAATTTCAAATGGTACTTTATGCCTTTGGATCTGAAACTACTCAAGGAATATGACAAGAATTTTGATGAAATTCTGCCATTAGGATGGTCTTTTATCGGAACCATGAACCGTTGGTTTTTCATGCCGATGTACAATATTATCGCATCCTGGGGATTAACAGCAGGTTGGGCCATTTTCCTGATGACGATTATTGTAAAATTAATTCTCTCGCCCATCATGTTCAAGCAACACAAACTGAGTGCGATGATGCGGGTGATTCGTCCGGAAATCGATGAGGTGAACGAGAAATACAAAGATGCCGATCCGATGAAACGCCAACAGGAAATGATGAGCGTTTACCGAAAGGCGGGCGTAAATCAGATGGCGGGATGTCTGCCGGCCTTGCTTCAGATTCCGATTTTCTATGCCCTATTCCGGTTTTTTCCTAACTTTATTGACCTGAGGGGAGAAAGTTTCTGGTTTGCTAAAGATCTTACTGCATATGATGATGTTATCAAGCTTCCTTTTCACATTCCGTTTTTGGAAGATCATCTCAGTATTTTCGCCATCGCGTGTACAGCTGTAATTCTCATTTACACCATGCTCACTGCGGGCAATATGCAACAGCCTACAGCACCGGGAATGCCGAATATGAAAGTGTTAATGTACATTTTCCCTATTACATTTCTGTTCTTTCTGAATACCGCTTCTTCCGGACTTTCATGGTATTATTTTGTATCGAATGCCATTAATATTCTCATTATTCTCGTGATCAAATACTGGATTTTGGATGAGAAGAAAATACATGCGCAAATTCAGGCCAACAAAGCTCAGCCTAAAAAAGAAGGAAAGTTCCAGAAACGCATGCGCGAAATGATGGAAAAAGCTCAGGAACAGCAGCGCTATCAGCAAGAGCAAGCCCAAAAGCTTCAACAGAAAAACAAGAAAAAATAAGGTTTTTCAACAAAACACGAAGCCTTCATCATCATGATGGAGGCTTTTATTTTTTAATAGGTCAATGACATAGTCCAGTAACTTCTCTGGAATGATCACACTTCATATTCCAGACGAAAAGATTTTCGGTGATGAACGGTGGGACCATATTTCATCAGTGCTTCTCGGTGCCTTTTGGTAGCGTAACCCATATTTTGGTTCCAACCGTAATGTGGGAATTCCTCATGAAGCTGAATCATCAGCTGATCTCTGTAATCTTTAGCTAAAATGGAAGCAGCAGCAATCGACAACATTTTTTCATCGCCTTTTACAATGCATTGGTGCGGTATATAATCATAAGGATGGAAGCGGTTGCCATCCACCAGAATCAGTTCCGGCCGAATTTTCAATTGGTCTAAAGCACAATGCATTGCATGAATGCTGGCATTTAAAATATTATGTTGATCAATGAAATCCGGTGGAAGTTCTGCAACGGCAAAATCTTTTGCGTGTTCTTTTATGTAAACACTCATTTCGGCTCGGGTGGCACCGTTCAGCTGCTTGGAATCCTGAATTAAATTTTGCTGAAAATCGTCATCCAAAATCACCGCCGCAGCTACCACCGGCCCGCAAAGGCAACCCCGGCCGACCTCATCGCAACCCGCTTCGATATAATTTTCGGACCATTTTCTCAATAATTCCATAGAAAAACAACGCTACTCCGGCACAAAAGTACTGGTTCTTTTTGAAATTTAAAACCCAAATGCCGTTTGAAGCTTATCATTGTCTGCCTCTAAATTCCGTATATTTGCATCTCAATCCCCGAGAAATGAATATAAAAGAAACCCTAAATAACACCCTTGCAGAGCTGATTCAAAGCGTATATCAAATTCAGGACGTGACGCTGGAAATTCAGGAAAACAAAACCGATTTCGAAGGCGATTTCACAATCGTGACATTTCCATTGGTGAAAGTTGTGAAGAGAAGCCCGGATCAGATCGGAATGGAACTGGGAGGCGC
>JAEYOX010000064.1 GCA_023411265.1 Bacteroidota bacterium
TTGACAGTGAAAATGCTTCCAGAAAAATTGATGCGGACCTTTTCATTGATGACCGAAATTTAGGCGGATTTCCCGGTTGGGGAGAAATTTATAATATCATCAACGAAAGAATAGAATTCCGTGTGGACGGAGGTGAAGTTCTGGCCTATTCAAAATTAAAAAAAGAAAAGAAAAAAGGTTTGTTCTGGTAAAATATTTTTTTATCTTTGATTTACTAAAAACAATAAACCTATGAAAACACAGCCTTTTTTTAAAACCTTAATGGTTATTCTTTTCGGAACGCTCCTACTATGGAATGTTGGATGTCGCTCAACTGATAATGACGATGATGAGGAAGATGATACTGAACTAGTTAAAGGTAAGTGCAATATTGAAGCTGAAATTACCGGTGATATGACAGCTTATTTTCAATCTGATTTGAATTTTAGTGCCATGACAGTTGCCTCTGGATATTATAGTTTAGCCGGATCAGACGGTAGTAGTGCATTTGCAATAGTAATTCCTGAAAACATTGCCAAAGGAACCTACACAATGAGTGATAGTGCAATTGGACCAGGGACTCAGTTCGGATACACCGGTGCAAATTTCGGTTATGTTGCTTCTAAGAATCTTAATTCAGACATTACTATTACAATTACAGCTTCTGGCAATGGTATCATTGAAGGTTATTTTACGGGTAAAATGAAAAATTTGGATGATGATATTATTAACGTTAACGTAGATTTTGTCGGAGCTTATTAATTGATTTACAATAGAATTATTTGCCTGCAGCGTTCTGCGGGCATTTTTTTTATCTTTGCATTCATGATTATTTTAAAAACATTGGACGAGCTTCGGCTCATGCGCGAAAGTGCTCAGTTGGTTTCCAAAACTCTGGGAATGGTAGCGAAACAAATAAAACCAGGTGTTACCACTAATTATATTGATGCTATTGCTGCAGAATATATTCGGGATCACGGTGGCGAACCTGCTTTTTTAGGAATGTACGGATTTCCAAAAAATCTATGTATCTCTCCCAATTCGGAGGTGGTTCATGGCATTCCAAATGATAAACCTTTAGAAAACGGGGACATCCTTTCTGTAGATTGCGGCGTATATATGAACGGTTTTTACGGCGACCATGCTTATACTTTTGAAGTAGGAGAGGTAGATCCGGAAACCGAAAAGCTGTTGAAAATAACCAAAGAATCTCTCTATAAAGGTATTGAACAGTGTGTTCGAGGCAAAAGAGTAGGCGATATTTCTTTTGCTATTCAATCGCACTGCGAAGCGAACGGTTATGGCGTTGTCCGTGAGTTGGTGGGACACGGATTAGGAAAGAAAATGCACGAAGATCCGCAGGTTCCGAATTACGGAAGGAAAGGAAGTGGGAAAGTCCTGAAAGACGGAATTGCACTCGCCATAGAACCAATGATTAATTTGGGAACGGAAAAAGTGAAATTTCACGATGACGGCTGGACAGTGACTACTTTGGACGGAAAAAACTCAGCACATTATGAACACAATGTTTGTATCATACAAGGAAAACCGGTTTTATTGTCCACTTTCAAATATATTTACGAAGCACTCGGAATTGAAAGTAAGGAGGAAGACGCGTTTACAATGGATTTTTAGATGAAAAAAATTACTAAATTCCTTCTCAATAAAATTCCCCGGCCGTGGCTTATTTCCGTTAGCATTATAGCGCGTCCCGCTATTTATCAGTTTTATAAAGGAAATAACTTCACCGATCCTATCGACGGAAAATCGTACCGGAAGTTCCTTCCCTACGGCTACGGAAAACCAAGAGAAAATGCCCTTTCTCCCGGAACTTTGAGCCTCGAAAGACACCGCCAAATGTGGCTTTACCTGAAAAATGAAACCGATTTTTTCACGAAAAATCAAAGGGTTTTACACATCGCTCCCGAGCAGGAATTTCTTCGAAGATTTAAAAAAATGAGAAATCTCGATTATATTTCTGCAGATCTTTATTCACCAATTGTTGATGTAAAAGCCGATATTCTTTCCCTTCCTTTTCAGGATAATAGTTTTGATATTGTGATTTGCAACCACGTTCTGGAACATATCGAAGACGATCGAAAAGCGATGAGCGAACTCTACAGAGTCATGAAAAAAGGTGGCTGGGGAATTCTTCAGGTTCCTATGAAAAATTCTCTGGAAAAAACGTATGAAGATTTTTCGATAAAAGATCCCAAAGAAAGACAAAAACATTTCGGTCAGTACGACCATGTTCGTTGGTACGGAATGGATTATTTCGACCGCCTCGAAAGTGTAGGCTTTCAGGCAGAAGCCAACTTCTACTCCAGAAAATTTTCCGAGGAAGAAAGAAAGAGATTCGCTCTGCTAGAAAATGAAATTCTGCCTTTGGTTTTCAAAAATTAATTATTCTTTTAGGAAAAACTGGGAAGGGTAAGACTCAATCAGCAATAGATATTGTCCTTTCGGGAAGTGCTGAATGTTAATGCTCATTTTTTCCTTACTTTTCAGGGATTTCATCAATTTTCCTGATAAATCCAAGATCTGAACTTTCTTATTTTTTTCTACATTTTCGATATGAATTTATTCAACTGCAGGATTGGGAAAGGTTCTAAAAGTAGGTTTTATTTCCGCCTCCCTGCTGCTCAGGTAATAGTTGTTGTAATATACTTTATTCCCGTTGTTTGGCTTCGAAATGATTAATATTTTATTGGTACCGTTGCTTATAATTTGATAAGGATGTGTGGTGCTTCCGCCTAAAATTTTGTAATGTTTGTCATCCAAATCATTTACAGCCACATAATTATTTCCAAAAAACCGGTTGCTGCAGTAAAACTGTCAGTGGATAGAAAGCTTACGTCAGTAGCAGCTGAGGTATTGAAATAATTACTGTAAAATTGATACTGGCCGTTTCCATTCGGAGTGAATTGAGAAGGCTGTAAAATGTGGTCACTTACAGGTCTTACTATGGTGAGACCATTCCATTCTATTTGCGAAACGTACCAGTCATTCGGTACCAAGTCAGGATGTTGTGCGAGAAAAAACTGACTGAACAAGAGAAATAATAAGGTTTTTCTCATAATAAAAATTATTCATAAAGTTTTAAATAAAATGATTGCTTTGCCAATATCGTCGGCTATTTTTTATTCAACCGTTTTGTTTCATTAACTTTGTGTTTTTATAATGAATATGCATAAATCAGGATTTGTCAATATAGTCGGAAAGCCCAATGCAGGAAAATCTACGCTGCTGAATCAGCTGATGGGCGAGAAATTGGCCATCGTTACTCAAAAAGCGCAAACCACCCGACACAGAATATTTGGAATTTATAACGAAGAAGACCTGCAGATTGTTTTTTCAGATACTCCGGGCGTATTGGATCCCAAGTACGAACTACAGGAAAAAATGATGGATTTCGTGAAAGACAGCCTTCAGGATGCGGATGTTTTTCTGATGATTACCGATATTAATGATAAAGGTGAACCCTCCGAATTTCTGATTGAAAAACTAAACAAAATACCTGTTCCGGTGCTTATTCTCATCAATAAAATTGATGAATCTAACCAGGAAAGTATGGAGAAAGTTATCGAATTCTGGCACGGGAAAATTCCTAAAGCTGAAATTCTGCCCATTTCCGCACTGCAGGGAATCAATACTGATTTAATATTGCCGAAATTGAAATCCCTGCTTCCGGAAAATCCCCCGTATTACGACAAAGATCAGTACACGGACAAGTCTGAGCGTTTCTTCGTCAATGAAGCGATTCGCGAGAAAATTCTGCTAAATTATGAGAAAGAAATTCCTTATTCTGTGGAAGTAGTGACGGAGCAATTCAAAGAAAAAGAAGGAATTATTTTTATTGATTCCATTATATATGTGGAAAGAGACACCCAGAAAGGAATCCTAATCGGGCATAAAGGGGAGGCCATAAAGAAAGTGGGAACAGAGGCCAGAGAAGACCTTGAGAAATTCTTTCAGAAGAAAATCCATCTCAATTTATTTGTGAAAGTGAAAAAAGACTGGAGAAAAAATGATAGGGATCTGAAAAACTTCGGTTACAGATAATTTTCCCGTCATTTTTTATTTTAAGTATTTTTATACATTTGTTTAAATTTTTTGTGCGCATGAATTATTTTACATCAATCAGAGCTAACCCTCAGATTACAGATCTCGTGTTGTTGGTAGTAAGGATTTTCATTGGATTTGCCATGATTTCACACGGATATCCTAAACTGGATAAACTTTTAGGAGATGAGGAAATTCAGTTCTTTAGTTTTATGGGTCTTAGTCCGGCGATATCTCTAGGTCTTGCAGTTTTCTCAGAATTTGTTTGTTCTATTTTTATTATTTTAGGTTTATTTACACGTTGGGCAGTATTCTTTCTTCTTGTCACCATGGCAGTCGCCGGGCTTATCGTGCATGGTGCAGATCCTTTCTCCGACAGGGAAATGAGTTTGTTATATCTCGCTAATTATCTGATGATTTTTGCTTTCGGTCCGGGGAAATATTCCATAGATTCCATGATCAGCAGAAGAAAACAAAGTAGTTGGTAAATCTTAATCTTTGTTTTTATAAGTTATTTACCTTATAAAACTGTATAATAAGCAAATAAGCTTATATTTTTATTTCATAAGTATTTTTACTTATATTTGCAGCATGATTGCGGTGATTACCGGAGATATTATCAACTCTCAGCACACGAATACCGAACTGTGGATACAGAAACTGAAAGCATTGTTCGGAAGCTGGGCGCAAACCCCTTCTGAATGGGAAATATATAGGGGAGACGAGTTTCAGTACAAATGTGCGATAGATGAAGTATTTACTAAAATCATTCTTATAAAATCCCTCATCAAAACTTTTGAAAATCTGGATGTTCGTCTCGCTATAGGAATCGGAACGGAGGTTTTCAGTTCAGAAAAAATTACGGAATCCAACGGCTCAGCGTATGTCCATTCCGGAAGATTGCTGAACGAAATAAAACTCAACGGGCGAACTCTCGCCATTAAAACGCCTGACGAAAATATAAACACAGATCTTAATATTCTCTTCCAGTGGACCTCATTGGATTTCGATAATTGGACGGCAGTTTCGGCGGAAATCATTCATATTTTCGCCCAGGATTCAACCCTCAGTCAGGAGCAGGTAGCCAATCAACTGAATATATCTCAATCTTCTGTCAGTCAGCGTCTCAAAAGAGTGAATTACGATTTAATCACGATGACAGACATGTATTTCAGAAAAAAAATTTCGCAGTTGTAACGCATGGTTTTTACACAACTCATACTGGCTCATATCATCGGAGATTTTATCTTGCAGCCGGGAAAATGGGTTGCCCGCAAAGAACAGAAAAAAACCGCCAGCAAGGAATTGTACTGGCATATTTTCATTCACGCAGTGTTAAGTTTTATTTTCCTTTGGAATTTGAATCTTTGGTGGATTGCCTTGGTTATCGGTTTTTCTCATTTCATCATTGATGCACTCAAGCTTCATCTCCAATCCAATAAAACCAAAAAAGCAGCGTTCTTTTTGGATCAGGGAGCACATTTGTTGGTTATTGTATTTCTTTCCTTTATCATCGGTGAAATTAATTTTAATTTTCTTCATGATGCGCAATTTCTCAAGATTTTTACGGGCATTGTTTTTCTCACCATTCCCGTTTCTGTTATCATTAAGATATTGCTCTCTTCTTGGATTCCAGAAACTCAGGATATTAATAAAGTGCAAACGGAAAGTCTGGTAAACGCAGGGAAATATATCGGAATTTTAGAACGTTTGCTGGTGTTTACCTTCATCATTGCAGATCATTGGGAAGGGGTTGGTTTTATGATTGCAGCGAAATCTGTTTTTAGATTCAGCGATCTTGCCGAAGCCCGCCAGCGAAAGCTGACAGAATATGTATTGGTTGGAACATTGCTGAGTTTCGGAATTGCCGTGATCGTAGGAATTATAGTGAAATTATAATGTAAAATTGATAAAAATTAAATTATGATAAACAAGGGGAATATGCTTTATGAAGGAAAAGCTAAACAGGTGTTTGAAACGGACAATCCTGAGGAAGTAATCGTGCGCTTTAAAGACGATGCAACAGCATTTAATGCGCAGAAGAAAGGTCAGTTCGACCTGAAAGGCGAAATGAACAACGCGATTACGACTTTGATTTTTGAATATCTGACGGAAAAAGGGATACCCACTCATTTTATCAGACAACTGAATGAAAGGGAACAACTGGTGAAAAAAGTGTCCATTATTCCACTGGAAATGGTGGTTCGAAATTACACGGCAGGAAGTATGGCACAAAGGTTAGGCGTGGAAGAAGGAATCAAATCGCCAATAACCATTTTCGATATTTGTTACAAAAAAGATGAACTCGGAGATCCACTGATCAATGATTATCACGCCATTTTTCTGGGTGCAGCTACCCGCGAAGAGTTGGATGAAATGTATGCGCTGACAGAAAAAATAAACGATCTTCTCATAGAACTATTCGATAAAATGAATATCATACTAGTAGATTTTAAAATTGAACTTGGAAAAACTGCCGACGGACAAATAATTCTGGCAGATGAAATTTCTCCCGATACCTGCAGATTGTGGGATAAAGATACCATGAAAAAATTGGACAAAGACCGTTTCCGCAGAGATTTGGGCGATGTTACAGAAGCGTACGTGGAAATTTACGAACGTTTGAAAAAAATACTTAATAAATAAAAGAGAGATGCAGACTGAACAAAAAAGTCTACAGAAATAAAATGAAAAATTCAGAACAATTACAGAAAAGTAATTATTTACAACAGTTTCAAAATAGGCCTTACGGAAGAAATCTGTTTCGCACTGCTGAAGAAGAAGCTACAGATGCTCCGGGTGAAGAATGTGGGATTTTCGGATTGTATTCTGAAAATGATGTTGATACGTTTTCATTGTCGCAGTTCGGATTGTTTGCCTTGCAACACAGAGGGCAGGAAGCATGTGGAATTTCAGTGGCCAAAAACGGAAAAATTTTCAATATAAAAGATGAAGGTCTGGTGTTGGATGTTTATAAAGATATTGATAATCCTGAAAATTTTATGGGAAATTCCGTCATCGGTCACACAAGATACACCACGGCCGGCGACAAGAAAAAATACAATTTCCAACCTTTTTTCGCGAAAAATGAATATGACCAGATTATTCTTTCCATCGCACACAACGGAAATCTTACCAATGCCAAACAGCTGAAAAAAGAATTGGAAGAAGAAGGAGTGATGTTCAGAGCCACTTCCGATTCTGAAGTTATTCTTCGTCTTATTCAAAAGAACCTCGATCTGGGATTGCGAGGTGCCATCAAAGAAACCATGGAAAAAATTCAGGGAGCTTATTCAGTAGTGGGAATTACACGGAATAAATTTTTTGCTTTTCGGGATTTCCACGGCATTCGCCCGTTGGTTTTGGGGATGATGGACGACAAAACTTTTACTGTTGCATCTGAAAGTGCTGCGCTGGATGCCATTGGTGCTCAGTATGTACGCGACATCAGACCCGGGGAAATTGTTTACACCACCGATCATGAAAAAGGACTCCAAAGTTTTATGGTGAAAGAAAATTGCGAGCGAAGAATCTGTGCTTTTGAATACATTTATTTTGCCCGTCCTGATTCGCACATGGAAGATATCAACGTGTATGATATTCGCGAAAAATCAGGCGAGAAGATTTGGGAACAGGCTCCCGTAGATGCGGATATTGTCATCGGCGTGCCGGATTCCGGTGTTCCTGCAGCTATCGGCTTTTCCAGAGCTTCAGGCATTCCATTTCGGCCTGTATTGGTGAAAAACCGCTACATCGGCCGTTCATTTATTGTTCCGACACAGGAAATGCGAGAAAGAATTGTTAACCTGAAATTAAATCCAATTATTTCTGAAATTCGAGGCAAAAGAGTGGTGATCATTGATGATTCTATTGTGCGTGGCACTACCTCTAAACGATTAGTTAAAATTATGAAAGATGCCGGAGTAAAAGAAATTCATTTCAGAAGTGTTTCCCCGCCTATCATCGCACCGTGCTTTTTAGGGATAGATACGCCTTCAAAAGATGATCTAATTTCGGCCAATATGACGACAGAAGAACTTCGGAAATACCTGGGCGTCGACAGTCTGGAGTTTCTGAGTATGGAAAATCTGAAAGTGATTTTAGGATCGTCCAATCACTGTTTTGGCTGTTTTACAGAGCAATATCCAGTAGAAAAAGGAGAAGATGACGGTTTATTCCAATAATCTGAATAAAACAAACCGGCCGGAAAGTTTCTTCCCGGCCGGTTTCCTTATAGTGATATGTGTCTTTTAAAATTTATAAGCCAATCCTACTTGGAACGCATTGTTTTTCACTGCACTTCCTGTCGGACGATCTTTTGCGATGTCGGTAAATCCTGCAACATATCTAGCAGTCAAACCGATATTAGGTGTGAAATAATAACCTGCACCCAATCCTAATCCGAAGTTGAAACTATTCAAATCATCCTTGTAGTTTCTGGATTCATCGATAACATTATTAGTATCCTGGTTTGTAAGCTTATTTTTAGCGCTTACCAATAAACCAAATTCAGGTCCGGCTTCTAAATAAAACGATGGGGTAGCATTGTATTGAAACATTACTGGCAATGCAATATAATCCAGATTTCGGGTGAAGGAATAATTGTTTCCTAAAACATTGGCGGTGTATTTGTCGCCATATTGTGTATAAATAAGCTCTGGTTGAATACTGAAATTTTCAGCAATTGGTGCGTTCATAAATAACCCGGCATTGAATCCAATTTTAGATTTCTGATTTTCTAATCCTTCTTCGGATGAAAGCGACGAAACATTCATACCCGCTTTAATTCCAAACTGTTGTGCAAATGCAAATGAACCGATTGCAAGAGCTGTTCCTAAAAATAACTTTTTCATAACTTTTCAATTTTTTGTTAAATCCTAATTTAAATTTTACTGTTGCCCCGTCACCTTGTAGATTCTTGGTTTCAGAACGCTTGGTAACTTTCAAATTGTTTGCCAAACCTAAATTATAAGCGATGTGATGCTTTGTTTTATTTTTACAGAACACTGATATTCAATACATTAATTAATACCAAAATTATAGTATTAACAATGGTTTTAGAAGGTTTTAATGGAGGTTTTGATAGTAATTAAGACTGTTGAAGATTGCTTTTTCTGAACATTGTTGATTAAAAAGACAACTCCCAATTCCATTGATCAGACTGAAATTAATGACAGATCCTGAGTTTTTTTTATCCTGTTGCATCAGCTGGATTAAGAGCTCGAAATCGCGTTCATCAATAGAAAATTTTGGAAAATATTTCGTGATTTTTAAGCGTATTGATTCCAGAATTTCTATTGAAATAAGTTTTTGTTCATAAGAAAGGAAAGTTTCACATAACATTCCAGCAGCGATGGCCTCACCGTGGGTAACAGGGGCCTGTTTCTGTAGAAAAAGAGTTTCTATGGCATGCCCGACCGTATGTCCTAAATTTAATGTTTTCCGAATATTTTTCTCGTGAAAATCCTGTTCAACTATAGCATTTTTGATAGCGGTAGAATCATCGATGAATGGAATGATTCCCTCTAAAGACAGGCTTTCCAGTGAAGTTAGATTTTGCCAGTGACCGGCATCAGCAATCAGCCCGTGTTTCAGCATTTCGGCAAATCCGCTTCTCAGTTCTCGGAAAGGCAGCGTTTCGAGAAATTTAGGATAAAGAAAAATTTTTTCAGGCATCGCAAAAGTACCGATCATATTTTTTAAAGAATGGAAATCGATCCCGGTCTTTCCGCCAACCGCGGCATCACACATTCCTAATAGTGAAGTAGGAATATTAATAAAACGAATTCCTCTTTTAAAAGTGGAAGCCACGAATCCGCCTACATCGCTAATCACACCGCCACCCAAATTAATGAGTAACGAGGAGCGGTCGGCCTCATATTCTGCAAGAATTTCCCAAAGCTGAACAGCGGTTTGGATGGTTTTCATCTCTTCTCCGGGATCTATTTCAATTATTTCAAAAGGAAGCTGCGTTTCCATGTTTCCTAACAGCGTCGGCAGACAAAAGAGGTGCGTATTTTCGTCGGTAAGGATAAAAATTTTGCTGATGAGCTGTTGTTCTAAAAATAAATTAAGCGAAGAAAAATCATCATCAAGAACAGAAATCATATTATATTTTTGTGACAAAAATAAACATTATAGTTGTTGAAAATACAGGAAGTTACCGTTTAAATTAATTATCTTTGCACAAAATTAAAAGAAATAAAATGAGCCGAGATAGAGATGGATCAGAAAGGCCGAAAAGACCGAGAATTAATAAATCCGGTTCAGGTGAAGCACGATCTCGGAATAGCGAACCGAGGCTGTTTACCAAAGGGGAGGCCAAAGAATATGACAGAAAATTCAGTAATAAAAGGACGGGAAAAACGTTCGATTCGAGAGATAAGTACGAAAAAGGAGATCTGAAATATAGCAAAAAGCCTTATAAAAAATCAGAAAGTCAGGAAGACCGGACACGTAATTTTGTCCAGAAAAGACGTCTTCAGAAAATAGAAAAAGATATTCATAAGGATACGATTCGTTTGAATAAATATGTAGCTAATGCCGGTATTTGCAGCAGAAGAGAAGCGGATGAATTGATTAGGCAGGGATTGGTACAGGTGAATGGAGCGGTAGTAACGGAAATGGGTTACCAGGTTCAGAAAACCGATAGAGTAGTGTTTGACGGGCAGGGAATTACGCCGGAAAAACCTGCTTATGTTCTTCTGAATAAACCGAAAGGATATATTTCTACCACAAAGGACGAGAAAGCCCGAAAAACAGTAATGGATTTGGTGGCTAATGCATCACCTTACCGGATTTTTCCGGTCGGTAGATTAGACAGAAGCACGACAGGGGTAATTTTGTTGACGAACGACGGACATCTTACTAAAAAACTGACACATCCTTCTTTTCAGATGAAGAAAATTTATCATGTCACCCTCGACAGGAAATTGGCTCAAGATGATATGAAAGCCATAGCAGAGGGAATTCGCCTAGAAGAAGGTATCGCAGAAATTCACAGCATTTCATACATTGAAGGAAAACCTAAAAACGAAATTGGCATAGAAATTCACATCGGCTGGAACCGCGTCATCAGAAGAATTTTTCAAAAACTCGGATACGAGGTAGAAGCTCTGGACAGGGTAATGTTCGCTGGATTAACAAAGAAAAATATCAAGCGCGGACATTGGAGAATCCTCACAGATCTGGAAGTGAATAACCTTAAAATGCTATAGCAGAGTGCGAAATTCAAGAATAAAAGCGGAAATTTTCCGCTTTTTCTTTATCCTAAAATCGTAACGCCGTTCTCAATCATCTGATAAATAGCATCTCTGCCGTTCTCAGGTTTTGCATTCACTGCCTTGGTTCCATTAAAGTGAAGACAGGTAACATAGCCGTTTCGTGCTGCGTCAATGCAGGTGTGTTTCACGCCGTAATCCATTGCTAAGCCTACAATTTCAACCAACTGAATTTCGTGAAATTTCAGAAAATCATCCAACCCTGTTTTCATAAAATGATTGTTGTCCTGAAAAGCACTATAACTGTCAAATTCAGGGTTTTTTCCTTTCTGAATATTATGAGTAGCCCGGCTGATGTCCAGTTCCGGATGAAATTCTGCGCCGAAACTATTCTGAACGCAATGATCCGGCCACATAAACTGAGGTGTTCCGTTCCGCGTGATAGTTTCGCCAACCTTCCGTCCGTTATTCGAAGCAAAAGCCTTATGATCCGCCGGATGCCAGTTTTGCGTCAGGACAATTTGATCATACTGATTTTCCTTCATGATAAGATTAATATAGGGGATGATTTGATTTGCTTCCGGTACAGCGAGTGCACCTCCTTCACAAAAGTCATTTTGAACATCAACAACGATGAGTGCTTTTTTCATTGAAATTATTTTAAAAATCCTGTAAAACCATGTCAAAACAGAATTGTAAATTTACCAATTCAAAACGCAAAAGCACCGCCAAAATTTTAAACGTGTCAAATCGTCCGAAAAATAACTTAGCAAAAAACAAAAAATGAATTTTTTTAAAACATTATTTACTCCGTCTGCTGCTGAAGAACCTGCTGATTTCTGGAAGATCATTTCTTCTGAAAAAGATTTGGAAGAAGCACTGGCAGAGTCTTACGGTAATAAAGTGGTGATTTTTAAACATTCTACCCGCTGTCATATTAGTAAAAAAGTATTGCGAAATTTTGAAAAGCAGGTACAGAAAGCGGACAAGGAAGTCATTTATTATTTTCTTGACCTGCTCAGTCATCGTCCGTTGTCGAACGCTATTGCCGAGCGACTGGAAGTTCGTCATGAAAGTCCGCAAATGATCGTTTTGGAAAATGGAATTTCTGTACGGAATGCATCCCATCAAAATATTTCTGTTGATATCCTTTGAAATGTAGAAAATATTTATATTTTTGCAAAACTTCTTGGGGGATTGGCGCAGTTGGCTAGCGCGTTTGACTGGCAGTCAAAAGGTCACGGGTTCGAATCCCGTATTCTCCACGTTAAACCATTTGCAGACTGCAAGTGGTTTTTTTAATCCCCATACTCAAATTATTTGTACCTTTCTTAAAATTTCAAAATGCAGATCCTCCTCAAAACGCTATATTTATACGAAGTCCAGATTGCACAAACCAAACTGGAATCACGTGGAATTCCTTCGTACATCCGCAACGAATTTGTGAATAATGTTGCCGTAATGCCCGTTGCAGAAAATTACATCCTCATGGTGAATGAACTGGATTATGAAAAAGCTGTGTCCGTTTTACAGGAAGCGGATGAAAGACGATCGGATGAAGAGCAATGTCAGAATGGATAGCTAGCAAGAGCAACGATAATCCTTGTTCCCCGCTTCAATTTTTCCTATTTTTACCGAAAATTTGAAAATATGACAGACTGGAAAACAGTTGGAAATTACGAAGATATTACCTATAAAAAATCAAACGGTGTAGCACGGATTGCTATTAATAGGCCTGAACTTCGCAATGCTTTTCGTCCTAAAACAACTTCCGAGTTGTACGATGCTTTTTATGATGCTTCGGAAGACCCTTCCATTGGCGTAGTGTTGCTAACCGGCGAAGGGCCAAGTCCGAAAGATGGAGGACACGCATTCTGTAGCGGAGGCGATCAGAAAGCACGCGGACATCAGGGATATGTGGGCGAAGATGGCCGTCATCGGCTAAATATTCTTGAGGTTCAGCGACTCATCCGTTTTATGCCGAAAGTAGTTATTGCGGTGGTAAACGGTTGGGCTGTGGGCGGCGGACATTCACTTCACGTTGTTTGTGATCTTACTCTGGCCAGTGAAGAATACGCAATTTTTAAGCAGACAGATGCTGATGTAACCAGCTTTGATGGCGGTTACGGCTCGGCGTATCTTGCTAAAATGGTAGGACAGAAAAAAGCCCGCGAGATTTTCTTTTTGGGAAGAAATTATTCCGCCCGGGAAGCTTTTGAAATGGGAATGGTGAACGAGGTAGTGCCACACGCAGAACTTGAAAATGCCGCTTATCAGTGGGCTCAGGAAATTTTAGCAAAATCGCCCACTTCCATCAGAATGCTGAAATTTGCCATGAATCTGACAGACGACGGAATGGTAGGGCAGCAGGTTTTTGCAGGAGAAGCAACGCGGCTGGCCTATATGACGGACGAAGCAAAGGAAGGTAGAAACGCATTCTTAGAAAAAAGGAAACCTGATTTCGGAGAAAACCAGTGGATTTCTTAAATTATTTAAATCCTGATTTCTACAACATTAATGTCTGATTTTCAAAATCAACCGATCGTTCTGTCGCAACTTCCTGATTTCGGCGAAGTAAACATGGAGCCCGTTTCCAAGAAATATCTGAAAGTATTGATTTTCAATGCTTTTGTATTGTCTATGGTTCTTGTGATTTCGTATTCGGTTTCGTTTTTTTTCTTTTATGAATTACTCGGAAATCGGCTAATTTATATTGGAATTTTCATCTTATTTTTGATCCCATTTCACATCATCTGGATTTTAAGGGAATTTAAAAACAGGAAATTTGCGCTTCGTGAGAAAGATCTGATTTACAAAAGAGGTCTCCTTCGCCATACTACCTCCATTGTTCCTTTCAACCGAATTCAGCATGTCACCGTTTTTGAAGGTTGGTATTCCCGAAAATTAGGATTGAAATCGGTGGCGGTGTATACCGCAGGCGGAACTTGGGCGATGATGAAAATTCCGGGGTTGCCAAGTGAAACCGCCGATAGAATAAATCAGTTGATTCTGAAGAAAATTGAGGAAGAAGAAACGGAGACCGCTGAAAATATAACCGATATTGAACATGATTAATCCCGGATTTTCAGAGCCACAACGCCAGTCTCCGTTGGGAATGATCATTCTATTTTTGGTCGTTTTAGGAAATCTTTTTAGAAATTTCGGGTTCGTTCTGTTGATTGTTTTTTTTCGCGAAAATACCAATTACCAACGGTGGTTTCTAAGCGGTATTCTGCTTTTTGCACTCCTTTTTGCAATAGGAATAGCATATTTGCGTTACCGTAAATTCACGTTTTTTATCAATAACAACTCGAATGAATTTATCCTTTCAAAAGGAATTATTAATACTTCACAAACCAACATTGAAAAGAGGAAAATCCAGGAAGTAGTCATCAGTCAGCCTTTTTTACATAAAATTCTCGGAGTTTATCAGGTTGAAATTGATTCCCCCGGAACTGATAAAAGAGACCTGAAAATAGAAGCTGTATCTTATGAAACAGCGCAGCAACTACGGGAAATGCTTGTCATAACGAAAGCCGATTCGGAAACGGCGGATATTGCTTTTGATGCGACGGAAACCATTTCAAAACCGGTTTCAGAGTTTAAAATTTCTCTGTTTTCGCTAATTAAATGGGGATTTACTTCAGATTATATTTACAGTGTTTTTGCGCTCATCGGAATTGTCTTCTACTTATTTGACAAACTGAATGATTTTTTCATGGATCAGATGGAAGTTGCTTTCGACGATGAAATGTGGCAGAAATATCTCCTTTTCTCCAATATTCTCATTGTTGCGGCTGTTATTTTGTTTTTCTGCACGGCGGTGTTTATAAATGCATTAAGAAAAATAATTACCTACTGGGATACCCGTGTTCAGTGGGAAAACAAAAAAGTAAAAGTTTCGTACGGGCTGTTTAGTTCCCGTGAAGCAGTGATCAATCCTGATAAAGTGCAGCAATTAATTTCTACACAAAATGTTCTTCAGAAAAAAATCAATATTGTAGGACTGAAAATTACTCAGATTGGCGATGATGAATTTGACAGCAATACCAGTACCACGATTCCTGCTTGCAATAATGAGGAAAAAGAGCAACTTCAAAATTTCTTTTTCGGAAGGGAATTCACTTTTCTAGAGACGATGAAAAAGGTAAAATCAAGATTATTTTGGAGTTTGTTCTTTTGGGCGTTTATAGGTTCGCTGATTTTAATTTCAGTATTATATTTCTTCGAAATTCCTGTGTATTTTGTATTATTCTACACTATCTTTGTTAGTGCTGTTTCACTGCTCACTTTCAGAAACGCCCGGCTTTATTTTGGTGAAAAATTCATGAAAGAACGGTCAGGAATCTGGGATATTGATGAGAAAATTTCCCGAATTCAGGATACGCAGATGATCGAAGTGTCACAATATTTCTGGCAACGCAAACGCGGCATCGGCAGCGTGAATATCTATACTGCAGGAGGCAGTATTTCACAAGGAAGCAGCAAAATGATGACCATCAGAAAATGGGTAAATTACATTCTCTATCAAACGGAAATTAAAAACTGGAATACATAAAAATTAAAGATGACAAACTGGATAAATGCAGCACGTTTAAGAACGCTTCCGCTCTCGTTGAGCGGTATTATTACAGGGTCTTTCCTTGCAAAATGGCGTCTGGATGAAGGAGGGCACAACTGGGATGCGACGGTGTTTGTTTTGGCCGTTGTGGTAACATTACTATACCAGATTCTGTCAAATTATGCCAATGATTATGGAGACGGAATAAAAGGAACTGATCAGAAAAGAAGCCATCTTGCAGAACAAAGAACTGTGGCTTCTGGGAAAATTACCGCCGGACAAATGAAAAAAGCGGTGGCTTTGCTGGCAGTTTTATCGCTTGCCGCCACAGTTGCCTTGCTGTATCAGGCTTTCTTTCGTCATGGATTTATAAATGAATTTTACATTTTTACAGGCCTCGGCGTTTTGTGTATTCTCGCAGCGATAGGCTACACCGTTGGAAGAAAACCTTACGGATATCTGGGTTTGGGAGATATTATGGTATTTATTTTCTTCGGATTGGTTTCCGTGGGAGGAAGTTATTTTCTCTTCGTAAGAGAAATTCATTGGGATATTCTGTTGCCCGCTGCAGCCATCGGTATGATGAGCACAGCAGTATTGAACATGAACAACATGCGCGATATAGAGAATGACCGGGATTCCGGTAAAAAAACGCTTGCTCTCCAGCTAGGCTACCGTAATGCGATGATTTATCAGATGGTGCTATTACAATTGCCACTGATTATGATTCTTATATTCCTGTTAATTAACAAACTTCATGAAACCGGAAATTATTATGCTTTTATCGTCATGATTCTTCTATTTCCCATGGCGGCTATCAGACGACGAATGTTGCAGACTAAAAGTCCCGAGGAACTCGATTCCTTTTTGAAACAAATTGGCATCATGACGTTTATGATGAGTGTTTTGCTGACCATAGGGTTAAATTATTTTTGAAATATCTGAAAAAATATAAAAACAATGAAACTAAAATTCTTAGGGCAAAATTGCTTTTTGTTCACACACAATAATACCACCATCCTGAGTGATCCTTTTTACAATTTCCAGCGTGAAAAATCAGCATTCGATATTTCTGCACAGAAGATAGATTATGTCCTCATAACACATGCTCACGGAGATCATACAACAGATGTGAAAGAAGTGCTCGTCCATCATCCAGACGCTGTCATAATTGCACAACCCGAAATCTGCGCTTATTTCGAGCATGAAAATCAGATTGATCTCAACATGGGAGGCACTCTGTATCTGGAAGACATCGAAATTACCATGCTTCCTGCTTCTCATACTTCAAGCTTTCCTGATGGAACCTACGGTGGGCAACCTGCGGGATTTATGTTGAATATTCAGGGGGAAAATCTGTACTTTGCAGGCGACACCGGATTGATGGCCGACATGAAATGGTTTCCTGAAAAGTTTGGAAAAATAAAGACTTCCATTCTTCCCATAGGCGG
>JAEYOX010000098.1 GCA_023411265.1 Bacteroidota bacterium
ATTCAATCCTTATTATCAGGTGTTTTCAGACCGGCTTGGCTTTTTGGAAAATTTGTCAGTAATAGATCTGATATGTAACAAAGGGCCGGAATCTGTTACTTATATCAAGAGTTTAAAAATTTAAATACAGAATATGAAAAAATTATTTATAGCCACGTATTTTCTTTTGGGCATCGGTGTTTTTGCTCAGGAAGCTTCTGTTCAGGATCCTTTAAAAGATAAAGATTTAATGACCTGGTACCATAAAGATTTTGCATCGTCAAAAGTATATGGTGTGAACACGGATAATGCGTATAAATATCTTGAATCTAAAGGTCTGAAACCAAAATCCGTTGTTGTAGCGGTATTGGACAGTGGAGTGGAAGTGGATCATCCTGGTTTGAAAAACAACATGTGGAAAAATCCCAATGAAGTTCCCAATAATGGAAAAGATGATGACGGAAACGGGTATATCGACGATGTTCACGGATGGAATTTCATGGGCAGTGCAAAGGGAGATATTGATGTAGATAATATGGAGGTAACCCGCGTGGTAAAGAAATATAAACCCATCTTTGAAGGGGAAAACTCGGCTCAAAACAAGGCCAATCAGTCGAAAATGCCGGAGGAGTTTGACATGTACATGAAGTCTAAGGAAATTTTCAACAAGAAAAGCATGGAAGCCAGACAGCAGTTTCAGTCTATTCAGATGGTGAATCAGTTTATTCCTGTGATGGTAAAACTGCTGAACGGAAAGCCTTTTACACAGCAAACGCTGGAAAGCATCACTCCTGCCACACAGGAGGAGGCCATCGCCTTGAATGTAATGGGAAATATGGTGAACGATCCGGAGGCTGAAGGGAAATCGGCGGAAGATTTTCAGAAATATATGGAGGAGGAAATGAAAACCTATCTGGATTATTTTGGAAAACAGGCTACACAGCAGTACAATCTCGATTTTGATCCGAGAGCCGAACTGGTAGGTGATAATTATGACGATTACACCGAAAAATATTACGGGAATAATAACTATGAGGGTCCTGATGCCGGTCACGGAACGCACGTGGCAGGGATTATTGCCGGTATGCCGCAGGGTGATGAAGTTCAGTACGGTGTGGCACATAAAGTGGCAAAAATCATGGCGGTGCGCACAGTGCCCAATGGTGATGAGCGGGATAAGGATGTAGCCAATTCCATTCGGTATGCTGTGGACAATGGCGCGAAAATCCTGAACATGAGTTTCGGAAAACCGGTTTCACCGGGTAAAAAAGTAGTATGGGACGCTTTCCGCTATGCGGAGAAAAAAGGAGTTCTTCTGGTGAAAGCGGCAGGAAATGACAACGAAGATATACAGAACAGCGTGCATTATCCTACCAATTTTAAGGATCCGGCAGATGATAAACCCTTCCTCAACAACATGATTGTTGTAGGAGCCAGCACTAAAAATGCCGAAGCACTGAGAGCCGGTTTTTCTAATTACAACAGAAAAATGGTAGATGTTTTTGCGCCGGGCCAGCAAATATATTCCACTGTGCCGGATGCTAAATACAAGTACGAACAGGGAACTTCCATGGCATCGCCTGTAGTTGCGGGTGCAGCTGCTGTTCTTCTGGCATATATGCCGGAACTAAAACCCGAGCAAATTATTGAGGCTCTGGTAAAAACGGCTAATAAATCTACAGTAGAGGCAGCCCTGTCCGGTGATCTCAAAACCACATTCGATACTATTTCCAGAGCTGGTGGCGTGATTGATGTACGTAAAGCAGCGGAATACGCTTACACCAATTTCTACAATGCTTCGAAAGCGCCTGCGAAAAAGCAAAACAAGAAAGTGAAAAAATAAATCTCATTATAGGAGATTGAGTATGGGAATTACAAAAGTGATAAAATGCTTTTTGTAATTCCCATTTTTTTTGGATAAAAAAGTCCTTTGGCATACTTTTTTGATGGATGTTGATAACTTTTTAAGAAATAAACAATGAAAAATCTCTTACTCGCAGGAATTATCGGAGCCTCACTTGCTACTTCCTGTTCCACAGCCAAAACTGCTCAAAACAATCGTGCGGAGTTTTTAAATATGAAAGGAGATTGGGAGATCACTTCGGTGGATTATGACCAAAGATTCCGGATCAAGCCTTTTGATGAAGGAGCAGATGTGAACTGTTTTATTGGCAGCCACTGGCGATTGATTCCTAATAACTGGACAGGCGCTTATACCCTGAACAGTGGCGGATCTTGCCCGACGCTCACTCGTCCTATTAAATTTGAAGTGGTAGACGGAAATACTTTTCAGTTCAAAAAAATTGTGGACGGTACCAAAGCGAAGGAGAATACTGTGGGTTATACTTTAACTTTGCTGAATCGGGATACAGATCAGTTTTCTCTTCAGCAGCAAATTCCTTTTGAAGGAGAAACAGTTCGCGTTGTGTATCATTTTCAGAGAACCGCTACTAAATAATAACATTAAAAAATTTATAAAATGAATCTTAGTAAAACATATATCGCCGCCACCTTTTTATCGGCTGCTTTGGTACTAACCAGTTGTGAAGCAGTACGAAATTCAAATAATCAGCAGAGAGGTACTGTAATTGGTACTACGGCAGGTGCCGTTATAGGCGGAGTTTTGGGAAATAATATCGGGAAAGGAGGTAATGCGCCTGCAGGTGCCGTTCTTGGCGGAATTGTAGGAGGAGTTGCCGGAAACGTCATTGGCCGGAATATGGATAAGCAAGCGAAAGAAATTAAAGAAACCCTTCCGGGAGCTGAGGTAGAACGAGTAAATGAAGGTATCAAAATTACGTTGCCTGAAAGCATGGTCAATTTTGGTTTTGATTCTTCTAATCTTACCGCCAGCGCGCAGGCCAATCTGGATAAACTGGCCACTGTCCTGAAAAATAACCCGGATACCAATATCAATATCTACGGGCATACCGATAGTAAAGGTTCCGACACTTATAACCAGGGTCTTTCTGAAAGAAGAGCTGCTGCAGTGAAAAACTATCTTGTGAGCAAAGGAGTTGCCTCCGGAAGAATGTTCACAATGGGAATGGGTGAAACAGATCCAAGATCTTCGAACGATACTGAGGCCGGAAGAGCACAAAACAGAAGAGTAGAATTTGCCATTACAGCAAATGAAGAAATGATTCAGGAAGCACAGGGTCAGTAATAAACTCTATATATATTTTCAAAAGGAGAATCGCTGCAGAGCGGTTCTTTTTTTATCCCTATCAGTTTTCTAAAAATCATTACTTTTGTATGATTTCAATAATTCATGACGAAATTCCTTACACTTCTCCGTGTTGAACAATGGGTGAAAAATTTATTTGTTTTTCTGCCGCTGTTTTTCTCAGGGAATTTTCTAAATCCCGAACTTTTCTTAAAAAGTTGTTTGGCTTTCGTCATCTTTTCATTGGCATCCAGTATCATTTATATTGTAAATGATTATATTGATGCTGAATCTGACCGTCAACATCCGGAAAAGAAAAACCGTCCTATAGCAAGTGGATCGATCTCTAAGCGAAAAGCGTTAGGGATCGGTGCGGTACTTGCTGCAATAATAATGATTGCTTTATTCATGCTGAGCTGGACTTCGGATGAGGAGGTCTGGAAGTTTACAACCGTGATTCTCGCTTATTTAGGGATGAATATTGCATACACTTTCCGGCTGAAGCATGTTGCTATTATTGATGTTTGTCTTATTTCCATTGGTTTCGTACTCCGCGTGATGGCGGGAGGTTATATGACGGAAATTCCCATTTCGCAATGGGCGATAATTCTCACTTTTGTATTGGCTCTGGTTCTGGCGCTCGGAAAAAGAAGAGGCGAACTCATCAATGCGCAAATTTCCGGTAAAACGAGACGGTCTCTGGATGGTTATAATGTTCAGTTTGCCGATATTGCCCTTTCGATTTCAGTAACGCTGGCTATTATTTCTTATCTGATGTTTACAGTTCAGCCTGAAGTGCATAGCCGCTTCGGGAATAAAATTTTTTACACCTTTATTTTTGTGGTTTTTGCTTTTTTACGCTATCTTCAGCAAACTTTAGTTCATAACCGAACTGAATCGCCGACCAAAATTATTTATAAAGATCGGTACATTCAGGCAACACTCATTCTGTGGGTGGTGAGCTACTTTTTGTTGATTTATTATAAAACGTTTTGACAAGATGAAGCGGAGTTTTGTGCAAAAAATCACCAATTGGGGAAATTTTCCCGTGGTAGAAAAGGAGATGAGAGCTGAGGAAAATATCCGTGAAATAAAGGCCTATGTGCAAAACGCTCATGAAATTATCGCAAGAGGTAACGGAAGATGCTACGGCGATGCTGCACTTGGCGAGAGAATATTTTCAACCAAAAGGCTCAATAAATTCATCAGTTTTGATAGATTGAATGGGATTCTGGAATGTGAATCAGGAGTGCTGCTGTCGGATATTCTGGAAGTAATTGTTCCTCAGGGATATTTTTTATCCGTCACACCATGTACAAAATTCATCACCTTAGGGGGCGCTATTGCTTCCGATGTTCATGGGAAAAACCATCATTCTGAAGGTTGTTTTTCTGAACATGTCATTGAGTTCAGTTTACTCATCGAAAACGGAGATATTTTAACTTGTTCACGAGATTCCCACCCTGGTAAATTCTGGGCAACCATCGGTGGAATGGGGTTAACAGGCATTATTCTTTCAGCCAAAATAAAACTGAAAAATATTGAAACAGCTTATATTCGGCAGGAACAAATCAAAGCTGAGAATCTGGATGAAATCTTCCGGTTGTTTGAGGAGAGCGAAAGCTGGACTTATAACGTTGCCTGGATTGATTGCCTGCAGAAAGGGAAAAATCTTGGAAAGTCTATTCTAATTCGTGGAGAGCACGCATTCCGGCATGAATTGCCGGCAAAAAAATCAGTGGATCCTTTGAGGTTTAAGAAGAAAAATCCACCTTCTGTGCCTTTCTTTTTTCCTGAGTTTTTCTTAAATACCATCACTGTCCGTTTCTTGAATTGGCTGTATTATGCATTACAAACCAAAAAAAAAACCGGCGAAATTGTAGATTACGACCGCTTTTTTTATCCTTTGGATGTGGTGGCAAACTGGAATAATATGTACGGTAAAAAAGGATTTATACAATATCATATGGTGATCCCAAAAGAACATGGAAAAGAAGGCATGAAGAAAATCCTTGAAACTATAGCAAAAGGCGGTAACGGTTCATTTCTTGCCGTTCTGAAACTTTTTGGTAAAAATAATCCTGAAGCCTACAATTCATTTCCAATAGAAGGATACACTCTCGCTGTGGATTTCAGAATGACTTCTAAATTAAAGAATCTGGTACAGAAATTGGATGAGATCGTGGAATACTTTGGCGGTAGGATTTATCTTTCCAAAGATGTGATGAGCAAAGCATCGCTTACCAGTTACCTCCGAAATGTGAACAACTCTAAATTTATTTCCCATCAGCACAAAAGGATTATTAGCGCAGGTAAAGAGGATAATGATGTCTTAAAAAAGAACAGAAAAAGATGATAGTCCTTGGAAGTAATTCCGACATAGCACAGGCTTTTGTAGAAAAGATGCTGAAAGAAGGGGAAAGATTTGAAAAAATATTTTTCCTCACTTCGCATCCGGAAACAACAGAAAAGTTTGCCAGACATATTAATGTGAAGTTTTTTCAGAATTCTGAAATTATTGAGTGGGATCTTATGAAAGAACCCGATTTTAAGAAACTTTCCGGAGTAGAAAGCAGCATTGTTTTCTGTGCAGTTGGATATTTAGGCGACGATACAGAGAAAGGCCTCTATGACGACCGGAATTCGGATCGGATCATTGCTGTTAATTACTCTAAGCTGGTTCCGGTAATTACTTATTTTGCAAGTAAAATGGAGCGGAAACGTTTCGGAACTATCATCGGCATGTCGTCTGTTGCAGGTGAACGCGGAAGGCGCAGTAACTTTATGTATGGTTCTGCAAAAGCAGCTTTCACAGCGTATTTAAGTGGCCTCAGGAATTATCTTTATGATAAAAAAGTTCATGTAATTACTGTAAAGCCGGGCTTTATGGCAACCAAAATGACCGAAGGAATGCCTCTGAACCCGTTGTTAACGGCCACACCTTTGCAGGTTGCAGATCATATCTACAATGCTTACAAAAAACAAAAAAATGTAGTGTATGTTTTGCCGGTATGGCGAATCATCATGTTGATGATCAGAAATATTCCGGAAGTTGTCTTTAAGAAATTAAAACTTTAATTTTTTAACCGATGAAAAAATTATATTGTTTTGATTTTGACGGTACCCTTACCTATAAAGATACCATGTTTCTGTTTTTGAAATTTTACAATCGCCAGAAGTTTTATTATAATTTCATCAAACATATCCCGCTATTTATGCTTTTGAAACTTAACCTTTTGGAAGCAGAAAAAGTCAAAAAAAGTTTTATTTCATCAGTCTTGAAAGGAGAAACTAGAAACAAAATTCAGCAAAAGTCACATCTTTTTTTTCAAAAATATTTCCCCGAAGTTATTCGCCGGAATGCGCTGGAATTCATTTCGGGAATAGATAAGGAAAAAGCAGAATGCCTAATCGTAACTGCATCGTTGGATCTCTGGGTACAGCCTTTTGCGGACCATTTCGGGATGAAACTTCTGGCTACTACTGCCGAATTTAAAAATGATATTTTCACTGGCAGTTTTGTCGGAAATAATTGTAACGGAAACGAAAAAGTGAACAGAATTCAGGAAGAAATTGAACACAAAAAATTTGATAAAACTATTGCTTTTGGCGATACAAAAGCAGATCAGCCTATGTTGAACTGGGCGGATGAGAGTCATTTCCGGTTTTTTCATTAATTTTGAAGCCTTAAAAAAAGTACACAATGGATAAGATTTATCTGGATAACGCGGCGACCACACCTTTGGATGAAACGGTCATCAACGAAATGATCGCTGCCATGAAAAGTTTCGGAAATCCTTCTTCCACACACAGTTTTGGTCAGGAGGCAAAAATTCTGATTGAAAACGGCAGAAGAAATATCGCTGGTTATCTGAATGTAAGTCCTTCCGAAATTGTTTTCACGTCCTGTGGTACAGAAAGCAATAACATGATCCTCAAATCATGTGTACAACATTTAGGTGTTGAGCGGATTATTACTTCGCCTTTAGAACATAAATGCGTGGCAGAAACCATTTTGGAAATGAAATCCCGAAATGGAGTGGAAGTTATTTTTCTGCGTCCTGATAAAAAGGGAGATCTTAATCTGAATGAATTGGAAACGACATTGAAAGCATCAGATAAAAAAACGCTGGTCTCTCTGATGCACGCCAATAACGAGATCGGAAACATCCTCGATATTAAAAAAACAGCTTTAATCTGTAAAGGAAATGGTGCGCTTTACCATTCTGATACCGTCCAGAGTATGGCTCATTATCCCTTAGATTTTTCTGAAATTCCGGTTGATTTCGCTTCTTGTAGTGCTCACAAGTTCCATGGGCCAAAAGGAAGTGGTTTTGCTTTTATCCGAAAATCATCCGGATTAAAACCGCTGATTACAGGTGGGCCTCAGGAAAGAAGTTTGCGTGCCGGAACTGAAAATGTAGCCGGAATCGTCGGGTTGGTAAAAGCGATGGAAATAAGCATTAACAATATGGGCCGTTACACGTCTCATATTCAGGAAGTAAAGCAATATGCTGTTAGTTGTATTTCGGCAGCAATTCCGGGAATAAAATTCAACGGGAGAAGCGCAGAAAAAGAAAGCCTCTATACGGTCCTGAGCCTCCTGCTTCCGTTCAATGATCCGTTAATCGGATTAAAACTTGATATGAAAGGCATCGCAGTTTCTCAGGGAAGTGCATGCTCATCGGGTGCTTCGAAACCTTCGATGGTTATGATGATGATTTTGGATGACGAGGAAATGAAAAAAACGACTCCGCTTCGTGTTTCCTTCAGCCATCTTACTACTTTCCAGGAAATCGACGGCTTAGTTACAGCATTGAAAGAGATTGCAGAAGCTCACGCTATCGAAAAAATTAATTCTTAGAATAGAGCAATACCAGCGATTTCTGGTAAGATTATTGTAGATTTGTATAAATATTAAATAAAGAAGCAATGGCATTAGAAATTACAGACAGCACATTTCAGGAAGTAGTTTTACAATCAGATAAACCCGTTTTGGTGGATTTTTGGGCAGTATGGTGTGGTCCATGCAGAATGTTAGGTCCAATTATTGAAGAGGTAGCAGATGATTTTGAGGGAAGAGCAATCGTAGGAAAAGTAGATGTAGATAATAATCAACAGGTTTCTGTTGACTATGGAATCAGAAATATTCCTACTGTTTTAATTTTTAAAAATGGGGAAGTTGTGGACAAAATAGTAGGAGTTGCTTCCAAGGAAGTGATTTCAGAGAAACTATCTGCTCATTTATAAAAAAATAATAGAGTTGAAAATGAATGTTTTCCGTTTTGGGAAACATTTTTTTTTGGAATAGGTTTGCTAAATATCATAAAAAGTGTATTTTTGCACTCACTTAAAAGATAGACGTTCTTTTATTTTTGATCCGGCTGCTTTACCAAGTTATATCATCATCGTTATGAGTGACGGGACAATCGAAAAAGTCGGAGAAAAAGTTTGTCAATACTTTAACAATTGATCCGGTAGTTCAGCTGGTTAGAATGCCGCCCTGTCATCTCGTCAAGAGAGACGAGACGGGATCGAAAACTGAACAGATAGTTTGTCAATACTTTAAAAATTGATCCGGTAGTTCAGCTGGTTAGAATGCCGCCCTGTCACGGCGGAGGTCGCGGGTTCGAATCCCGTCCGGATCGCAGAAGATTTACATTTTTATCTTTAAAAAAATGAATTATCGGGAAGTAAAGCCCTGTCATCTCGTCAAGAGAGACGAGACGGGTTCGAAAACTGAACAGAAGTTTGTCAATACTTTAACAATTGATCCGGTAGTTCAGCTGGTTAGAATGCCGCCCTGTCACGGCGGAGGTCGCGGGTTCGAATCCCGTCCGGATCGCAGTTAAATCTCCCTATTAGGGAGATTTTTTGCGTTATGAATTATTTTGTCTACATTCTTTATTCTGTGGAGTTAGATATTTATTACAAGGGCTTTTCGACCGATGTTCAGAAGCGCTTGAAATATCATTTGGATTCCCGCCATAAGTTTACTTCCAAAGTAAAGGACTGGGAAATTGTTTACATAAAGGAATTCTCTACTAAAACTGAAGCATTATTGGAGGAAAGAAGACTTAAGAAACTCAACCGCAACACTCTTGAAAAGTTGATAAAAAAATTAGAATAATCCACAGGGTTCGAATCCTCTCGTCTTTAGGACGAGACAGAACTCGCTACTTTTTTATTTTTTGTTAAGAACCGGAAAATCTGAGTATAATAAAAATTCAATAAATTTGCAGCAAAGAGAGGCAATGGATTTGATACACCGAGAACAGAATATTACACAGATTAAAAGTGTTTTGAGGCAGTACCTTCAGGAGAAAGGACTTAGAAATACGCCCGAGCGCTATACTATCCTTGAAGAAATTTATGGAATGGATCATCATTTTAACGTTGATGATCTTTACTTGGTGATGATGCAGAAAAAATACCATGTATCCAAGGCAACCATCTACAATACTATCGAAATTTTTCTGGATGCAGGTCTCATCAGAAGGCACCAGTTTGGGGAGAAAACCCTATCTTCCTCTTCGTACGAGAAATCCTATTTTGATAAACAGCACGATCATTTGGTAATTTACAGAAAAGATTCCGGAAAAGAGATCGCAGAAATTATTGAGTTTTGCGATCCGAGAATTCAGGGCATAAAACGTTCCATTGAAGAAGCTTTTGGCGTTAATATTGATTCGCATTCGCTGTACTTTTACGGTACCAAAAAGGAAGAATGAAAAATTTATTTGCCCTATTTCTTTGTCTGGCTGTTCATCTGTCTGCACAGATTACGCCTGCCAATCCTCTGGTGAAAGATCCCTTTTTTACGCAGGAGCCTGGCGCACAAAATGGTGATAAAGTAAAATTGGTGCATGCTGATTTCGTGAAAAAAGATCCGAAACAGTACGACGGAAATACTTTTTTCGAAAGAAATGTTCATTTTGAACATCAGGGTTCGGTGCTTACTGCCAATCTTGTCATTTGGTATGAAAAAGACAATTTCATCAAAGCAATAGGAGATGTGAAACTCGTTAATACCGACGGCTCAGTCATTACTTCGGGGGAAATGGAATATGATGGCAATTCACAACGTGGAATTGCTAAAAAAAATGTGGTTCTTACGGATCCCAAACAAACCATTCGTACAGAAACTCTGTATTATGACCGGCTTTCAAATAGGGCGTATTTCAATACCGGTGGAACCATTACCGATGGACAAAGTGTGATGTATTCCCGGTCTGCTTCTTACAATGTCGCTACGAAAATGATCGATTTTACCGGAAATGTTAAAATTGAGAACCGTCAGTATATTGTAGACGGAACCAATTTTATTCAGAATCAGAACACCAACGTTACTACCTTCAATGGGCCTACAACTATGATTAACCGGGATAACCCGAAGAACAGAGTGTACACCGAGGAAGGAACCTATAACCAAAATACAGAGGAAGTCTGGCTCAACAAAAACTCCATAATATATTACAATGATAAAACCCTTGTAGGCGATGCGATGTATTTCAACAGAATCACAGGATTTGGTACAGCGAGAGGAAATGTAACTCTGGACGATCCTTTGGAAAACCGCTACATCAAAGGAGAATATGGTGAGATTTTTCAGAAAATAGATTCAGCGATGGTAACGGAAAAGCCCTATGCAGTGAAAATACTGGAGAAAGATTCTGCCTATTTTTCCGCAGATAAAATTCTGGCTTATCAAAAACTCGATTCCACCGGACAAAAGAAAAGTTTTCTTAGAGCCTTCAAAAAAGCAAGATTTTATAAAACCAATATTCAGGCAAGAGGAGATTCATTGAGTTTTAACGAAACCGACGGTATTCTTCATCTTGTTGGCAATCCGATTGCGTGGAGCGGTGTAAAGCAGGTTTCCGGCGATGAAATTGATGCTTATTTCAATGTGGAAAATGAGTATATTGATTCTCTGAAAGTCACCGGAAATGCATTTGCTATCAGCAAAGTAGATTCTCTGAACCTGAAAGATGAATTTCATCAGGTGAAAGGTAAGCTGATGACTATTTATTACAAAGATAATGAAATCCATCTCGCTCATGTTATCGGAAATGCACAAGCCGTAACCTATGCGGACGATCAAAATGAACAAACCCAAGAAACAGTAAGAGTAGGAGTAGCGCTTTCAACCTGCGGAATTATTGAGGCCCTGTTTGAAGAAAGAAAAATTCAAATTATTTCCTGTAATATTGGTGCGATAACCGACATTCACCCCATGAGTAAAATTTCCGATGAACAGCGTTTTCTGCCGGGTTTCAACTGGAATACAAAAGACCGACTCCTGAAATGGGAGGACATTTTCCTCGATTCTCCGGAATACGAAGAGATCAAATATACCTCTGATAATCCGCTTTTTGAGGCTGCAGAAGCTGAAGCAGCGAAGGCACGCGCTGCCGAAGAAGCAAAAAATCCGAGAAGAACCAGAAGATAACATTATGCCTACAAGTTCAAGTTCTGCAGGTGACCATAGCTAAATATCAATACGCCACATTTTATCCCGTTTTCTTATAAATGTTTATATTTGAATTCTTCAAATTGAATTATGATCTATTCTCTGAAAGGAATTGCGCAGGAACTTGGCCCGACACATGTTGTAGTTGATGTAAACGGTATCGGTTATTATGTTGGTATCAGTTTGCAGACGTCACACAAATTGGTGCATCAGCAACCGGTCTTTCTTTATACACAGCAGATTATTCGGGAGGACAGTCACCAGCTTTTTGGTTTTTTCAGCCAGGAGGAAAAAGAAATGTTTAATCTCTTGATTTCCGTCAGTGGAGTAGGTGCTGTATCTGCTTTATTGGTGCTTTCTTCTCTCAACTTGCAGGACATTGCTGGTGCTATCGGAAACGGAAACAGTGCTTTGCTGCAAAAAGTAAAAGGAATAGGTGCTAAAACCGCAGAACGAATCATTGTCGATCTACGGGATAAAGTATTAAAATTCAATGTTTCTGAAGAAAATATTTCTACATTTGCGGATAATAAAGTAAAAGATGAAGCGTTATCAGCATTGGAAGTATTGGGTATTCCGAGAAAAATGAGCGATAAGATAGCTGAGAAAGTTCTGAAACAAAATCCCAATTATTCCGTTGAAGATTTGGTAAAACAAATTTTAAAAAATATGTAAAGCCTTCCGTGAAAAAGAAAATCTCCCTATATCCTCTGTTTGCTGTTATACTTTTTTGTTTGGGTGTTACCCTTTCGTATGCGCAGCAAAACCCTGAAACCGAAGCATCCGTACGACAGGAATATCAATTGCCCGATCCAACAGTATATGAAGGATTCTATGATATTCAAACAGGAATGTATTATGTTTACCCTAAAATAGGTGAAATTGTAACAGGGCCGCCCTACGTGATGACGCCGCGGGAATATCAGGATTTTATGATGGCACAAGCGGCAAGGGATTATTATAAAGACAAGTCGGACAAATACAGTCTGCTTTTTCGGAAAGATAAAGACGAAGCACGGAGACAAGGGCTGATTCCGGCAATGAGTATCCGGAACAAATTGTTTGAAAGTATTTTCGGAGGAAACAAAATTGAAATCATCCCGTCGGGTTTTGCATCATTTGACGTGGGCGGACTGTACCAGAAAATCGATAATCCACTTATTCTTCCTCAAAACAGAACCAGTTTTGCGTTTGATATTGACCAAAGGATTCAATTGGGACTTCTAGGGAAAGTAGGTGAAAATCTCCAGTTGAAAGCCAATTATGATACCCAAAGCGGATTTGCTTTTGAGAACAGAATGAATCTTGTTTGGCAGGCCAAAGGAACATGGAAAGATTTGCAAACAAAAGGTTTACATGATCCTTCTACCGGTGGTGAAGATAAATTTATAAAAAGAGTCGAACTCGGGAACGTGAATATGCCTCTTTCTACCAGTCTTATTCGTGGATCAGAATCTCTTTTCGGTATAAAAACTGAGTTTCAAGCAGGAAAAACTTACGGAACACTCGTTTTTTCCCAGCAGCAGGGAGAGGCCAGAAACATCATGGTACAAGGTGGTGGGGTCATGAATACTTTTAAAATTAATGCTATTGATTATGATGACAACCAGCATTACTTTCTGAACCACTATTTTCTGAATCAGTATGATAATGCACTTCTGAATTATCCGCAGATTAACTCCCGAGTCAGCATCAATAGAATTGAAGTTTGGGTACTGGATCAGGGAAACAGTAGCCTGTCTTTTCAAAAAAGTATTGTCGGAATCCGGGATTTGGGAGATGGTATTTCAGGTTATCCGGACAATTCGCAGAATAATCTTTACCAGTTAGTCAATGGTCTCGGGCCGGGTCTCAGAGATATTAATACTGCGTATAACACGATCAACGGGCAAAGTTTTCCCAACGCCTCTGGTGTTCCTGAAACGTTCCAGGATGGAGAACATTTTATTTTTAACAGAAAAGCAAGAAAACTTTCGGAAAACGAATTCAAATTTCATCCGCAACTCGGTTATATTTCTTTAAATCAGCGATTGAATGACAATCAACTTCTGTCGGTATCTTATTCTTATACAGTAAGTGGTTCTAATCAGGTGTACAAAGTAGGTGAATTTTCCGAAGAAAGCCCTGTGGTAATTACCAAAGTTCTGAAGCCCAATACCAATGTTAAAACCACTTCTCCGATGTGGGATTTGATGATGAAGAATATTTATTCTTTAGAATCGATGCAGGTTAGTCCGGAGAATTTCATGCTGAATGTTTATTACCGTGATGCTCAGACAGGTGGTAAACTCAATTATCTGCCTAATACGCCTGTTCAGGATACGAATCTTTTGAAACTATTGAATTGGGACCGTTTGAATCTTCATAATGATGTGCAGTCTAACAATGGTGTTTTGGGTGACGGAATTTTCGACTTTGTTCCCGAAATTACAATTCGTCCGGAAGAGGGCAAGCTCTTGTTTACCAAAGTTCAGCCATTTGGGAATTATATGGCAGGAGTCTTAGGAAGCAATGATCCACAGTATGTTTTTACAGATCTTTATACACAACAAAAGCAGGTAGCATCCCAAAGTAATCTTGCTTTACGCTATACCATGGAGGGCCGATATCAGGGATCGCAGGGACAGGGAATTTCGCTGGGTGCCATCAACGTTCCGCAAGGTTCTGTGAAGGTAACTGCTAACGGTGTACAGCTTACGGAAGGGGTTGATTATACGGTAGATTATATGTTGGGACAGGTAACCATTATTAATGAACAGGTGAAACAGTCTGGCCAAGCTATTAATATTTCTCTCGAAAATCAGCTCACTTTCAATACCCAGCAAAAAAGATTCCTGGGGTTAAATATTGAGCGAAGGGTGAGCGAGAATTTCCTTTTCGGGGGAACAGTGGTCAATTATTCTGAATCGCCACTCACCCAAAAAGTAAATTTCGGTCAGGAAGCGGTCAACAATACCATGTTCGGAGTCAATATGATGTACAACAACCAGTTGCCGTTTTTAACCCGCTTTACGGATAAGATTCCTTTGGTAAATACTGAAGCCCCTTCCAATCTTAATTTTAAAATGGAAGCAGCCTACTTACTTCCCGGGCTAAACAATGCTATTAATAACCAATCTTACATAGATGATTTTGAGCAGACTACTTCACGAATCTCATTAAAAGAACCCGCGGCTTGGGCTTTGGCCTCTAAGCCCGAACTGAATCAGAGTGATCCTGTTTTTGCAGGTGCAGGAACCAATGACGATGTGACTAACGGAAACGGAAGAGCACTTATTTCCTGGTATAATATAGATCCCAGATTTTGGGGAGTGGGAGGAAGTCCGCCGAATGGAATTAATGCAGATGCTGTTTCCAACCACACTTCCCGTAGAGTAGAGATTCAGGAGCTGTATAACAGCCGCGATCTGGTGGCGGGAGAACAAATTTTCACCAATACGTTTGATATTGCTTATTTTCCGCAGGAAAGAGGGCCGTACAATGTAAATCCAAATCCGGAAACTACGCAGCAACGCTGGGGCGGTCTTATGCGTCCTATTAATATTTCCAATTTTGTCAATTCCAATATAGAATATGTAGAGTTTTGGATGATGGATCCGTATGCTGACGGCAATACGCTGGGAGCCAATCCCCGTATGTTACTCCAACTAGGAAACGTTTCCGAAGATGTCTTGAAAGATGGACTGATGCAGTATGAAAACGGAATGCCTACCCCTTCCACACCGGCAACAACTTCTAATTCCAACTGGGGAATTCAGCCAAAACAACCGCCTATTCTTTATGCATTTTCTACCGAAGGAAACGACAGAATAGCTCAGGATCTTGGATACGACGGTCTGGATGGTGCAGGTGAAGCGGTGCGTTTCGGAACAAACTTTGTGAATCCTGTGACCAATATTCCGGATCCTGCAGCAGACGATTTTGTATTTTATCTCTCGGATAAATTTACCGGGAGTCTGGCTTCTTCGGTTATGCAACGCTACAAATATTTCCGGAATCCTGAAGGGAATTCCCAAAGCAATTCCATGGAAGTTGCCTCGCAAACTCCGGATGCGGAAGATGTGAACCGGGATTTCAATCTTGATCAAAGTGAATATTACAATCAATATGAAATCCGACTCGATCCAACAAGTCTGGCACTGGGAACCGATAATCATATTGCTGATGTGAAACGTGTACCTGTAACATTTGAAAACGGGAACAACAGTGAAGTGACGTGGTACCTCGTAAGGATACCAGTATCTGCCTACGTAAATACGGCCGGCGCGAATGATGCATCAGTATTAAATAATGTGCGGTTTGCAAGATTACTATTAACAGGTTTTGATGAGGCTGCTACATTAAGATTCGGAACCTTCGATCTGGTTCGTTCCGACTGGAGAAAATACGGAAAAAATATCTCAAGTAATACGGTGCCACCATCGGGAGAAGGTATTGGCGAACCTGCCGATCAGAACAGGAATTTTGAAGTAGGAAGTGTAAATCTTGAAGAAAACGGACTGAATCAGCCGCCTTATGTCTTGCCTCCGGGAATTGACAGGCAGGTACTCAGTGGAAATGCAGGCGCCCAAAGACAGAACGAAGCCTCACTATTACTAAGAGCAAAAGGCCTGAAAGATGAAGCCCGGGGTGTTTTTAAAAACACAACACTTGATATGAGAAGATTCCGCAAGTTGAAGCTTTTTGTTCATGCGCAATCAGAAAATCTCCGAGATGAAGGTCAAATTGATCCGGATACCAAATTCTTTATCCGTTTGGGAAGTGATGCGACAGACAATTATTATGAATATGAAGCTGCACTAAAATACACGCCCAAAAATGCGGTTTCTCCTATGGACATCTGGCCGTTCGAAAACGAAGTGGATTTGGAAGTGCAATATTTTGTAGATGCGAAGATTCAGAGAGACAAGTCGGGTGCGCAGATTATGGATCGATACCCATACGCCGCCTTCGGAGATGAATTTAAGAAAATTTATGTAAAAGGAAGACCATCGCTGGGAGACGTTACTACCATTATGCTAGGGGTCAGAAATTCCAGCGGGCCGGCAGGTATTGCTAAAGATATTACTCTTTGGGTTAATGAAATCCGTTTAGCAGATATTGAAAATGAAGGAGGTTATGCAGGAAATGCAAGTCTCAGCTTTAATTTGGCAGATCTTGCCCTGATTAATACCAATGCTGCTTATTCTACTGTAGGTTTTGGAAATATAGATTCTAGACCTGCCGAAAGAGCTCAAACCACACAATCGGCATTTAATATTAATGCTTCTGTGAACGCAGATAAGTTCCTTCCTGAAAAAACAGGCATTAAAATTCCAGTGAATCTTTCTTATTCGCAAACCACTGAAGATCCGAAGTACAATCCGCTGGATACAGATGTGGAATTCGATGAAGCGCCAAATAAAGAAATGCTGAAAGAAGTTGCCAGAACGTACACTCAACAAAGAAGTATTGGTGTGGTGAATATGCACAAAGAAAGAGTAAAACCAGACAGCAAACCCAGGTTTTATGATGTGGAAAACCTCTCGGTTACCATGGTGTATAATGATGATTACTTCCGGGATATTTATACCAAGCGCAATTACAGACAGTATTTGAGAGGTAATATTGATTATAATTTCAGTTTCAAACCATGGGTCATCCGTCCGTTCCAAAAAATGATCAGCGATACTGCAAAATCTGCAAAGTACCTGAAGTGGATCAAGGAATTTAACCTGAATCCCGTTCCTACAAGACTTTCTTTCAGGACAGAAATAGACAGAAATTATAATGAACTTCAGTTTCGTAACATAGATGCCATCCTGAATGGAAATTTAGGGAACGATTTTGATGTGATCCGAAACCGGAATTTCTTCTTCGGATGGCAATACGGTATTGGATTTAACTTTACCAGATCACTGAAACTGGAAGTGAATTCTGCCATGCGTACCCTAAATGACCACTTGGATGTGAACCGGATGAATACCCGTTCTATTTTTGATAATACTTTCCGGGCAGGAAGGCCGGTGTTGTATAACCACCGAATTCAGGCGAATTATAGACTGCCGTTCGAGCATCTGCCGTATCTCGATTTTATTAATGCGGAAATCGGTTACGGAATGACATACAATTGGAATGCACGCTCTACCGCAATGCTCACCAGTCCGGAAGGAAGTTTGGGATCAGTAGGACAAAACACCAACAGTATCGTTGCCACAGGTACCGTGGATTTTCCTAAACTTTTTGAAAAAATGAAATATTTCCAGAATATCAACACGAAAATGCAGAAAAGGAAGCGGGAAATAGATTCCTTGAACACCGTGTATACTGCTGCCTGGGAAAAGAAGAGATTCCGCTACAAAGATTATAAGTTTAAAAATAAACTCAGCATAGGCCAAAGTATTGCGTATGCACTCACATCCATTAAGCAACTCGACCTGAATTATACTGAAAATAATGGTACTGTACTTCCCGGATTATTGTCTGCACCCAACTGGTATGGCTACGGACAAACATTGGGCGGACCAACTCCAGGTTTCTTATTGGGGTCACAGTCAGACATTCGCCGTATTGCATTGGAAAATGGTTGGATTAGTACCTCCAGTCTCATGACGGATCCTTATGTGCAACTCCAAAATAGAAATTTAACGGCTAATCTTCAGGTAATGCCCCTGAATGACCTTAGGATTGATTTCAACGTCTTGCACAATTATACCCGAAATTATTCGCAAGCTGGATTCAATGATCCACAAAATCTCTCGAGACCAAATCACGATTTTGCTTTCGGTACAGATATGGTGAGCTATTCCAATACCGCATGGTTGTTCAGTACAGCTTTTGGTGGCGCAGATGAACTTTACAGAAATATGATCAGTAATGCCAGAACTATTTCACAAAATTTGCCGGGAACTACAAATCCCGATGGCTTTACAGACGGTTATGGTTTAGGAAATGCGTATGTTTTGATACCGGCCTTTGAAGCTGCCGTAGAAGGTAAATCTCCGGATGGAATTCTGGGTGATGCCAAAAAATCTGGTTTCCCGCTTCCGAATTGGAGAGTTGTTTATTCGGGGTTGAAAAATATTCCTATCATTAATGCGTATTTTTCTAAAATAGATATTTTGCACGGATATAATGCGACCAAAACGGTTTCAGGAATCCAATCCAGTATTGATTTTTATAATAATGTATCACGGGATATCAATGGAAATTTTGTAAATCCTTATACATACTCCCAAGTAGGATATATAGAAGCATTTGCTCCTTTAATCGGAATTGATGTTACTTTACGGAATAATATTCAGGTTCGGGCGAATTATAACAGAGATCGGATGCTGATGTTAGGTTTGGTCAACCATACTTTAACGGAAGATGAAGGAACAGATTATGTAGTCGGATTAGGTTATATTATAAAAGACTTCCGCCTCGGAACTCGGAATATTCGAAGAAGAGCCGGAACCAGTAGGGTTTCAACTGATCTGAACATTCGAGGAGACATCAGACTTCGGGATAATATCACCAGAATTTCCAATATTTTGCTGAATGATTCTCAGATTACTGGCGGACAAAGACTTTTGAGTATTGATCTTTCTGCAGATTATAACGTTTCACAAAATCTGAACCTGAAACTTTTCTATCAGCAGATGATGACCAGATATAAAATATCAACCGCTTTCCCGCTCTCCACAGTACGTGCTGGCATTACAGCCACATTTACTTTCGATAGCACAGGAAGCTTTTAAGAAATTTAAGTCGTCTTATATAGGTAGGGCGACTTTCTTTATATCATTTCAACGCTTTATTTTTTTTGCCGATAACAAATTGTTTAGTAATTTTGGACAAATATTAAAAAAGATGAATACACCTACAGAACTAAAGTACACCAAAGATCATGAATGGATCAGAATTGAAGGAAATGTTGCCGTTATCGGAATCACAGATTTCGCACAGGGAGAGTTGGGCGATATTGTTTTTGTGGATGTAGATACTGTAGATGAAGAACTGAATGCCGGCGATGTATTCGGTAGTGTTGAAGCCGTGAAAACCGTTTCAGATCTTTACCTCCCTTTATCCGGTACCGTAGTGGAGTTTAATGAAGAATTGGAAGATCAGCCGGAACTTCTTAATACCGACCCATACGGAAAAGGTTGGATTATAAAACTTCAAATTGCCGATGAATCCCAACAGTCCGAATTACTGACAGCAGAAGAATATCAGGCCACACTTGGATAATTTTTCCAAAATATTTATAAGAGTTTTGCCCATTTACTGGGCATTTCTCACTTTTATGCTTTTGCGCCCAGGTGTAAAAGTAGATCCCATTTTTCTTTTTCAAGGTGTAGATAAAATGGTGCACTTTGGAATATTCGCGGTTTTAGGCTTTTGTTTTAAGGCTGCGCTGCCACGTTTCCGGTTTTCTTTCTCTTTCCTCATTCTTCTGGTTTACGCCTTGCTTACTGAAGTTTTTCAGGGAATAATGAAAAACGGTAGAACCTTTGAGGCTTTAGATATCGTTGCAGATATTGCTGGGATTATAACAGGAATTTTCATTTATAAGAAAATGACGAGAACAACACATTATAATAATAATTCCGAAAAGTATTAAAATCGTTCTCCCCTGCCTATTTGTGAAGTTGATCGTTAGATGTTTTAAGATTGTTTAGGATGCATAATAATCATCTCAACGGAATATTGTTCAGCATCGGAACTGAAATTATTACGTTAAACGCTTGAGTTCGGCAAAAGTTATGGATTCGAAAGTTCCTTGCAAATAAAATCTTTCACCCCTATTTGGAAGAATTGTAATACATAATGATTCTTGTGGAAAACTAACGATTATTTATAACCTATTTTAAATCAGGAAGTAAAGAGTTGCGTTATCCACATTTGATTATATTATGAATAAAGATTTGTTTTATAAAGAGAACTTGTTCTATCTTTGCAGTCACTTTAGAGTGGAGCAGAAGTTGATTAAATATAACGCCAAATAAAAAATTATATAATTAAATTTGGAGGTTTAAAAATTAATCGTATCTTTGCAATCCCAAAACGAGAGAATGTTTAGGGGAGCGCAGGAGAGATTTGAGGATTAGGGTGTATTTGAGAGGGGTTAGAAAAATATTTTTAATTTATTTTCAAAAACATTTGGTCAGTTCAAAAATAGTTTATACTTTTGCACTCGCAAATCGGGATTAACGACAGATATTAAATCCTGATGTAAGCGAAGAGAGAAGAGATCTTTGAAATACAAATAACAACCAAGTAAGGAAAAAAAAACCAAAGCGAAGTCAAAAACTTTGAGTCTTAGTCAAACAAACATACAATGGAGAGTTTGATCCTGGCTCAGGATGAACGCTAGCGGGAGGCCTAACACATGCAAGCCGAGCGGTATTTATTCTTCGGAATAGAGAGAGCGGCGTACGGGTGCGTAACACGTG
>JAEYOX010000101.1 GCA_023411265.1 Bacteroidota bacterium
GTTCCTGTGCGGTGAGCAGATTGCCTTCAAATGCTTTTTTAAGAATACTTTGGCGAAGGGCTTCTGCTTTTTCTAAACTTTCTTTGATGTTTTGTTCTATAGAATCACAAACAGATAAACGGGATTCGATTTCTTTGACAATTTTAGCTTGCTGTTGAATATCTTTTTCAAAAGGTATTTCAATTTCTTTTAAATTTGCTAAACTGATACCCAGTACAGTAGTTCCACTAGAAACTTTTAAACATTTATGCTCAATTGATTTAAATAGATAGTGAATGTATTTGTAGTCACATTTATAAAATGGCTTTATAACTTTTAAATCTTGATTTATTGCCGTTCTAATATTGGAAATAATTGTTTTCCCCGGATTAATTCTTGTTGCCAAAATAACTTCATTCTTTTCAGCAAGATTAGAAGAACTATTTTTTAATCCATCTTCTGTTATATAATCAATAGTATTATTTAAAATATCTCCCTTAATATCTTTAATAGATGCCCAATTAATATTTCCATTCCAATAACCTTTGTTCTGTTTACTTGGTGTACCTCCACCTAAAAAGCTAAAACATTCCCCAATTCTAAAAAACTCAGCATTACTATCAAAAGCCTTTTTCAAAACCGCTTGTCTGTAAATTTTTAATTGCTGTTGCGCCTTTTTTAAATCGGCAACACCGGCATCTAAACTGCTAAATAAACTTTCTAATTTTTTAACGATGGCTCGTTGTTCGGGAAGAGGTGGTAATGGTAGATCCAGACTCTTTAATATCGTTTGACTAATATTTGGCTGGGCTCCTCCAATTCCTTGCTGAATCAATTCTGGTCTTTTGAATAACAGGAAATTATATAAATATTTTAAATCTACACTATCATTTTCATATATTCCACATACAGCTTGATTACTTGCTGCATCAACTCCCAAGAAAGCAAGTTTACCTATCGTTGCACCGTATAATGCAATTAAAAGTGAACCTTTTGGAAATACCTTAGCACTAGATTTTTTTATTGCTTCTTCGGTAATTTTTTCTTCTGTATCATAAATGACTCCTTTATCTAGTTCTCCTGACTTTACCCAAGGAATAGTTCCATTATAGTAATTTGAATTTCTTCTGCTTGGTGTTCCTCCACTTGTGGTTTTGCAAACCTCTCCGAGTTTTTTTGTTTGCCAATTATTTTTGTTGTCCATTAGATGTGCTTCATAAATATCCTTTGTTCATATGGATGTAAGGATTTAATTAAGTTGGGATTCTCAAAATATCTTGCTCTTATTTCATTTATATCATTACAACCTTTATATTTCTCACTTATTCCTTTTATTATAATTTGTGGCAAACCAATTTCTTTCAATGCTATTTCGTGGGGTTCAGTTCCACCATATTCCAATTTTAAAATCAATAATTCTAAACTTATTTTCTTTGTCGGCTGATTTATTTCATCACAAACAAAGTTGAATAAGTTCTGAAAGACCGTTAGATATTTAGGCAAAGCAAACTCAAAATAATTAGATATAAGCGTTAATGCTACACGAATCTTTGCGTCAATAGTTTTTCTATTTTGTTGTTCGATAAGCTGTTTCAGACTTAAATCAAGGTAAATATGCCCACTTGAGTGATATTTTAAATCCCAAATAGGAATAGACTTATCTTCTTTATATTTTTCAACAAAAAGGTATTCGTGAATAAGGTCTATTACGTAGGCGTACTGCTCCTTTTTAGGTATAGTCGAAAATTGAAGTAAATCATAAAAGAAAAGATTTTGTCTAAAATAATTTATCAAATTAATTTGATTCTCAACAGGAATAAATTTATTTTTCTTTATCAGTTCTACAGGTATTCTCTGAACAGACAGCATTTCTTCTAAACGATTTCTTTTTTCTAAATTTTTAGATTTTAAATCTTCCTTATCAACCTGAATTACTACATCATCACTTAACTCTTTATCAAACAGCGAAAATTCAATTATCTTTTCTTCTTGATTTTGAGGAAGATTTGTTAAAGCTATTGATCGACCTATAAAGTGATATAAAAATCTTCCCGCTCGTCCGTTGATGTTTTTCACATCAAAATCAGTTAGAGAATCTCCACCTTTTTCATTATCGTAGATTATTACCTGTTTTGCAGAAGTATTAACTCCTTCTATAAGAGTAGGACTACATACGATAGCTCGTATTTCGCCTTCGTTGAAAGAATCTACAATCTCAATCTGTACAAATTTTGGGATACCAGCGTGATGATAAGCTACATTTTTTCTTAAGCATTGTACTAAAGACCATTCTTTAGAAAAAGTAGTTTCTAAGTAATCAATTAAGCCTGTACTATCCTCTAATTCGGACAAAGTATTTGCTATCAATTTTGCTTTTGATTCTACACTTCGTTTGTTCCCAACATACACTAAAGTCTGTTCTTGGCTTGACTTAACAATGTTTTTAAGATTAGTGTCAATCGCTCCTTTCTTGATTTCAAAATCTCCTATAGTAATTTTATCCTTGGGTTGATATTTTGTAACATCAACATTATCTTTTTGAACAATTTCTGCTGTAAATCTGTAAAATATAGAATTAGTTCTCCGAAGAAATTCCTCACTAAATTTGTCAAAATAAGGTCCGATTAAATAGAAATCTGCCGTAGTTTTAGACAACCTGTATAAACTATTGGTAAAAATCTTGCTCCTATCTCCATCATCCTGAATTTTATAAATTTCGTCCATTACAAAAAAGTCGAACTTAAATTGAGGATTATCGTCCATAAATAAGTCAATCTTTTCAGGAGTAAAAATCAAAATGTTATTCTTTTCTTTCAGAGGCTGTTTAATACTATTTACTAAATTGTATTTTTGACTTATTTTCTCGTCTTTTCTGAACCTAATAAACGTCTCTGTTAATAATGCAATGGTCGGTAAAACAATGGCAATATTAGAATATTCATTATGGTTGATTATTTCAGTAATTATCCTTGATTTACCAAAAGAAGTGGGAGCACTTACTACTATTCGCTTATGCTTTTGAAACTCATTGAATAACTTTTTTTGCTCTTTTGTCAATGTAGTACCCGAATCAAGCGTGTAAAACTCTCTTGCAAATTCTTCAGATAAAGACGGTTCAATATTTTTGATAAACTCTGATTTAGCCGAAAGCATATCTCTGTACATAAAGACCCTCGATGATGATATACACTCTAAAAGAATCTCTTTAAGTAAGATATCATCAGGCAGATATTCGGAAGCATAACAAATAACAGACAACGAAAAATTATATAAAACTTCGTTATCTATATTTGTTTGTAAAATCGTATAAGTTCCCTCTAATAAGTTTTTAAACTCCTCAAAAGACAATACTTTTTCATTCTTGAGTCTATCAAGAAGTTTTTGTAAATCTTCGTATGAGGAACTGAAAAATATCATTATCTGTTAGCTTTCTCTAAAATATCTATTTGCTCTTTAATCTCTTTTACTGACTCAAATGGAAGAAGTATAAAAATCAATTCAAAATTAGAATTCACATTTAGTATTTTATTTTCAATTGTTTTGCTTTTTTGTTCAAATTCTTTTTGAAACTCATCAAGAAATTCTTGAGAAGAAGTTTCTTTATGATTTTTTATTTTGTCACAATCGTAAGTAATAAAAACAGGAACCCTAATCTTTATTTTATCAAAAGATTGAATCAATTTTAATTTATTGCGAATTTCTTGATAATGTGGATTATCTCTATTAACCTCAATGTGCGGTTCTAAAAATGAAAATTCACTTTTGGTAAAAGAAACACAACAGTGTTCTTTAAGTGATTCAAATGCTTTAGTGACGGCATTAGAAAAATTATTATGAAATTTTGACTCACCTAACCATAATATAGGCTCATTATTTTCAATGGTAAAATGAGCACAATCATATCCGTAAACCTCTTGATTTCCTGTTTTTAGTTTTACTTTGGTAACTAATTTTTCTGACTTAAAGAAAACTTTAAGAATTAAAAACAATAGCAATTCTCCATAATCTCCTTTCGTAAATTTATTTCTTTGAGAAATGCGTGACCAAGCCAATCTTTGCTTTTCTCCATCATCCCCAGTAGCAGTATATTCTTCATACTCAGCGGGTGTTAATGCAAAATGAGGTAAAGCATCTCTTACTATATTTTTAATTTCAGACTGCCTATATTTTCCATCTTCAAAATCTAAATGTAAAGGAAGGTGTTCCCACTTTCCTTTATCAATTTGTAAAGAAAACTTAAAAATTAGATTTTCAATTCTTTGGGTTAATGTATTCATCTTAAGCCGCTAAAACTTCATTTAATTCATTAATAATACTGTCCATTTCATTACCAAATAATTGGTACATCTTTCCTCTGCCGCCTTTGCTGTCAAACGGGTTATAATCTAAATCATCCAGCTCGATATGGTACGAACTTACAATGTGGTCTTTTATCATTCTCAGCCATTCCATCTGTTCGGTGCTAAAGCGGTTGTGTTGTCCGGCATTTTGAGCAAATATCCAACGCTTAAAATTCTCGTCAATGGTTTTATCAAAAGGTTTCAGCTCTTCATCTATGCCACACACTTTCCGGATCAAAGAAACCAATGCCGTCAGTTCATCTTTCGGGCAATCGCTTTTCACTTCTTCTATACCCGCATAAGCACTCCAAACGTGAGCAGGAGCCAACAGCGGTTTTTCCAGTTTCAGCTTATCCATTACTTCTTTTATCATTTTAAAAGTAATGTTGCGGCGGTTGTAAGGTTGGTCGTAGAAAATACTCAGTGCCTGTATCTCGTCTTTATTGGCTTTCAGGTATTCGCTGAAATCATTAATCAGGGCTTTGGCTTTGTCCACAGATTCGGTGTCCCATTCTGCTTTGGTCACTTCATCCAGATTGATATGGTCGATAATCTGGTCGTGCTGTTTGCGCACATTATCAATATGGTCATTCAGTTTGCCGTTAAAGGTGAGTGACGCGGTTCTTAGCAAATCTTCCTGCGCTTCTGCTCTGGCTTCTGCTTCTTTTGCAGGCGTACGTTCATCAATTGGGATTTCTGCAATAATTGCTTTTGCTTTATCGGCAATTACATCAGCATCAAAAGCCTCAATCAGTTCGCGGGTCATCTGTTTTAAGCTTTTGCCTTTTGCCAGTTCCTGTATTTTCTCTTTCTCTGCCTCGGTCAGTTGTTTTTCCAAACGGATGAGGCGGTTCGCTAATGAAAGATACACATCTTCTTCCTGCACGCCCATGGTAACGGCTTGCAACAAATCTTTTAACGGAATAGTGGGTTGGCGTTCCAGCGGACGGCTGTCGGTCTTTTTAGATTTGGTGGCACCTACGGCATCTACAATCACGAAATGGGTTTTGGCATCGGCAGTTTTGGTCACCAGTTTTAATTTATCGGCAGAAATGGTACGGGTGCCACGCCCTTTCATCTGTTCAAAATAATTGATGCTGCGCACATCACGCATAAACAGCAACACTTCCAACGGTTTTACATCGGTGCCGGTCGCAATCATGTCCACGGTAACGGCAATACGTGGATAATAGTCGTTTCTAAAACGGTTCAATACCGATTTGGGGTCTTCCTCAATTTTATAGGTTACCTTTTTGCAGAAATCATTGCCTTCGTCAAATACTTCCCGGATGATGTTGATAATGTCATCCGCATGGCTGTCGGTTTTAGCAAAGACCAATGTTTTAGGTACTTCATATTCTCCTCTTTCATCAAAACGTTTTGGGAAAATATCTTTTCGTAGCGCCTCTTTATAAGCCGTAATAATGGTTCTGATCTGGCTGATGTTGACAACTTTTTTATCCAGATCATTGCGGGCATATTCCGTGTCTTCATCTTCCTGCTGCCAGCGTTTGGCTCTCGACAGTTTATCTCTTCTATCTACAAACCAACCTTTTTCTATCAAAGCACCTTTGGTAGAAATATCGGTTTCAATGAGATAAACATCATACGGAACATTTACTCCATCAATCACCGACTCTTCATACGTGTACTGGCTCACTACATTTTCATTAAAGAAACCAAAGGTTCTTTTATCCGGCGTGGCGGTTAAGCCTATCAGAAAAGCATCGAAATAATCCAACACCTGTTTCCAGAGGTTATAAATAGAACGGTGGCACTCGTCAATAATAATAAAATCAAATTGCTCAATGGGAACTTTTGGATTGTAAGCAACCGGAATGGCGTCTTTTTTAGCCAACTGTTTTTCTATCCACGTTGAATTTTCATTAGGATTTA
>JAEYOX010000002.1 GCA_023411265.1 Bacteroidota bacterium
TCTCCCGGAGCGGCAACAGGGCCATACTGGTGGGCATTCTGGGCATTAATAATCTGTAACCTTGTTGTACCTGCTTTATTTTGGTTCAAAAAGATCAGAACAAATATTATTGCCACCTTTATTATTGCACTGATCATTAACATAGGAATGTGGTTTGAAAGATTCGATATTATCGTTATCAATATTTCCAGAGATTATCTGCCAAGTTCCTGGACGATGTTTATGCCATCCGTTATTGATGTAGGAGTATATCTAGGAACCATCGGATTCTTCTCGGTATTATTCCTGCTGTACGCCAGAACATTCCCTGTTATCGCACAGGCAGAATTGAAGAGTATTTTGAAAATTTCAGGTGAAACTTATAAAGCAAAAGAAGAAGATGAGCACCACTAAAAGAATATATGGAATCTATGCAGATGATGATGATCTGATGGATGGCGTGAAAATGTGCAACGAGAAGGGAATTAAAATTCACGAAGTATATACCCCATTTCCGGTTCATGGCCTTGATAAAGCTTTAGGACTGAAAAAAACAAGACTTTCCGATGCAGCCTTTATTTATGCTGTTTACGGCGTATTTGTAGGAATTTTGCTTACCTGGTACACCATGAATCATGACTGGCCAATGAACATCGGAGGAAAACCGGCCTTTACCTGGGCAGAAAATATGCCGGCGTTTGTGGTACCTATGTTTGAACTGATGGTATTTTGTGCTGCTCACATGATGTCGCTTACATTTTTAGTAAGAAACAAAATGTATCCTATGGCTCCGCCTCAAAATCCTGATCCAAGAACCACAGATGACAAGTTTCTGATGGAGTTTGTTTCAGATGATGTGGATACCATCAAGCAGGTTTTGATAGATACAGGAGTTGAAGAAATAACTGTAAAAGATGCTTAACATGAAAAGAAATATTTTAAAAATATCAGCAATCTTTGGTTTGGCTACCGTGGTATTACATTCTTGTGGACCTAAGGACAACCCACCGTTAGTTTATTTCCCGGATATGTATTTTCCGGTAGCTTATGATCCGCTTCAAAAGGCTGAAGATGCTTATTCGAAGCATGAAAATGAAATTCCGGCATTCGTTAAAAATAATGGAGCCACCGGATTAATTCCTGTAGACGGGACAGTACCCCACAATTTAGATGGTATTGTTGAATCCAATATGGTAGGAAGGATGACCATGGAAGAATATAACAGTGGTTATGATGCTTCCAAAGGAATAACATCAGCACCATTGAACGCCGCCAATCTTACCAAAGATATAGAAAGAGGTAAAATCCTTTATGACAGAACCTGTGCTAACTGCCATGGGACCGGTGGTGACGGACAAGGATCTATTGTAGAATCCGGCGCCTATCTTGGTGTGCCTAAGTTTGCGGACAGAGAATTAACCGTAGGATCTGTACATTATGTGTTAACCCACGGGCGAAATGCCATGGGATCTTATGCCGGGCAATTGACTCCCGGAGACCGATGGAGAGTATCGATGTATGTGATGAATGCCTTCAAAGGTGGCGTTTCATCCGGAGGAGGATCATCATCTGTCCCCGCTGCACCGGCCGGAAATGTCGCACCCATAGATTCTACAGCAACCAATTAATTAAAAGAATTTAAAATGTATAGTTTTTCACCTAAATTAAGATTAGTTTCTATAATTCTACTCGTTGCAGGACTTGTTCTTTTTGGTGTGGGATATTTCATGAATCATGCGATTGACGACACTCAGATTGAACACATGATGGAAGCGGTGAATGCTTCAGGACACAACAATCCTACCCATTCCAGCCAGTTAGTTGGCCCGCAGGATCACGAAGCGCATCTGAAACATGCTAAACATCAGGTTCATAATCAACCGTTAGCTTCACTTCATTTTGTATCTGTATTCTTCTTCGGAGTGGCCTGTGCCGTGATGTTTTTTTACAGCATCCAACATGCAGCTCACGCCGGGTGGCCGGTAATTATTTCCAGAGTAATGGAAGCTGTCGGAGGCTTCATCCCGTGGGGTGGCGCGGTAGTTCTAATTATTATGTTACTGAATGTAACGCATAACGGACACTTGTTTCACTGGATGGATCCAAACGTCATCGATCCTAATCATGAGGATTTTGATGTCATTCTTTATGAAAAAAGTAAATTTCTGAATATTCCTTTTTATGTTGTCAGAAACATCCTTTACGTGGTGGGAGCTTCCTTCTTTGCATGGAAACTAAGAGCACAAAGTAAGAAAGTGGATGAAACAAAATCTCCGAGAGAATATCAATATCTGTACAGATGGTCGATAGGATACATCGCATTCTTCTCTTTTGCTTCGGCATCCTGGGCTTGGGATTGGCTGATGTCTATCGATTCCCACTGGTATTCCACCATGTATATCTGGTATTCTATGGTGAGTTGCCTGGCCAGTGCGATTGCCGTGGTTATTATCCTGAGTGTGTACCTGAAGAAAAACGGATTTCTTCCTCAGTTTAACGACAATCACCTGCATGATCTTGCCAAGTATCTTTTCGCTTCCAGTATGCTCTGGACTTATACCTGGTTTGCACAATTTATGTTGTATTGGTATGCCAACGTTCCGGAAGAAGCCAATTATTTCTTCGGAAGGTTTGAACATTATCAGGAATCATTTCTGCCAATGTTAATTCCTAACTTTTTAATTCCTTTATTGGTAATGGTAAGTTCCAGTATTAAAAGAAATTATAAAGTAGTAACCGCGATGGCTTTTGTAGTCATTTTCGGACACCTTTGGGATTATTTCAATATGGTGATGCCGGGAACTGTAGGACCTTATTGGAGAACGCCAGAAGTATTACTGCTCACCGTGGGATCTATCCTTTTCATTTCAGGATTATTTATGCTGACCACGCTGATGACTCTTGCCAAACTGAAACTCATTCCTGAAGGAAATCCTTACCTGAAAGAATCCAAGATCTTCGAATATCCATTCTAATATCTGTAACAGTACCTACAATTAAAAGACTGATTAGCAAACCTAATCAGTCTTTTTTATGAAAACTCATTTATTCATTTTCGTCTTTTTCTTTTGTGCCATCTCTATTTCAGCACAAAAAATAAAGTTTGTATCTCAAAATACAGGAAACTCTCTGTCGCAAGTCCATGTATTTAATGAAGAGGGGAAACTCATTGTTATCTCTGATATTGAAGGTCAAATTGCTCTGGATGATTTGGATAAAAGCGACAAACAATTTTCTCTCGTACATGAAAACTATAGAATAGGTACCCTCACTCAGGAAGATTTACAAAGGAAAGAAATACTTCTTAATGATAGGATCGTTGAAATTGAAGAAGTCATCATTGCCAAGAATACAAAAAGCAGATACATTTATGTTAAAGGTTTTTTTAATTCTTATCTAAATCTTAATAAAAATTTGAATGTTTACGCCGATGGTCTCATCACCTATGTATTTGACAGTCAAAATAAACAATTAAAAAGCAAGCGATTGGAGCAGTACCGCGTTTTCCTTACAGACTATAAAGCTCAGGGCAGTAAAAACGTGTCCGAGATGGTCTTTGATTCCATGCTCACACTTCCCGACGTGAAACTCGCTGGGGTAATGGATAATGAGGAAAAATCTAATTATAAAGAAGTAATAAATGGTGATCAGGTAAAAAGGCACACTATGCGATCAGTGCTACAGGAGAGGGAGATTAAATTTTTAGGATATCGCCTGATGGATTTGAGCGTTTACGGCACTTATAATTATACTGAGAAAGTGAAGCTCAAACAATTTACGACATATAATGAGAAATTATCGGTAAAGGTGAAGCATAAATCTGAACCCGACTATAATCTGCTTGAATACTATACCAATTTTGTGGTAACTGAAATAAGTTATGGTGATTCGGACAGTTTTCCAAATGTAAAATTAAGAAAAGACAGAAGTTTTTACAATCACGATTACTGGAAAATGAAAAAGTTTCCTGATATGCTGAAGGTTTTTAAAGAATATCACAAAAACACCCTGAAAGAAATGCCCAACAGTATTAAAAAATAAGATACCTTCATTTATTTTTCTAAATTTGCCTTAAACTCCCAATATGAGAAAATATGTTTTATTCTTTACATTGTCGTTGTTGCTATTCATTGGCTGTAAGAAAGATGCTGTAGATGGCAGCAGCATGCAGGCGTTCCAATCCAGCATTAATGATATGGCTTCCAGCCTGAGTACTTTGCAGCAAATCAAGTTCAATGAGGCCTTGTACATTCTCAAAACTTTTGGGGTAGATGCGGAAGGAGATATTCAGGAGCTGAATGCCCTTGCAAAGCTTTTGGAAGGAAAAAAAGTTCCCGAAATTTTTTCTATGGCAGATGCTGTCGCTGCTGAAAACAGTATAGACTGGACCAGCACCGGTCCGCCATCCTTAGGCGAAATGAATATTTTTGGAAATGTAGCCGCAATGGAATCTGATCCAAATGATATCATCGCGGATGGTTTGAACATCACCACGAGATCCGTTGATGTCGATACGATTCTCGGGCCCAAAGCGATCCAGGTCATTCCGAGACTGGTTGATAACGCAGGGAAAAATATTGATTTTTCCGGCGCCGCCTTGGAAACAATAATGGAGGTGTACAGCAGCGGAACTCTCGTTTCCAGTTCCAAAAATCTCATGCAGAATAACAACTTTACTGGGTTTACCATTCGCTTTCCGAATTTGCCCTCGGATAAAATCAGTAATGAAAAAATAGACATTACCGTAACAGTGAAAACGACCGGCAAAACGTATAAAATGACCAAAGTCGGAGTACCGGTTAATATAAAAGCAATGACGCAACCTTCTCAGCCGGTTGTGGTGCAGGACAGCATTTCGCAACCATCTGAAATTACAGAACCTTCAACTAATGGGAGTATTCCTGCAGCAGACCCGAAAAATACCGTTCAAAGATTCCTGAATAATCTGAGTTCGCAAAACCTCAGAGCTGCATACGATGCCTCTGATAATCCCAATTGGGGCTCATACGAAAAGTTTTCAAATCCCACTTCCGGTTTTGGCAGTGTGAAAAGTCTGTCAGTAAAAAATATTACGTCTGCTTCTACAACCGATACCAATGCGAGTGTAAATGCAACGTATGATGTAACCGACAAAAACGGAAATACTTCAGCAGTAAACGTAACATTCAGCTTGAAAAATGTGAATGGCGAATGGAAAATTTCCAATTATAAAATCAATTAAAATGGCATCGGCAAGTTTAATTCAAAAACTCCACGAAACGATTGAAAACATCCAGGACTTCCCGATTCCCGGAATACTGTTCAGAGATATCACCCCCATATTTCTGAATCCTGTGCTGTACGAAGAAGTGGTGGAAGATCTGGCCCGTTTCAGTCGCGGAAAAATAGATGCTGTTTGTGGAATTGAGAGCCGGGGTTTCCTTTTCGGTATCGGAATCGCAGCTGCTTTGGAAGTGCCTTTTGTTCTCATCAGAAAGAAAGGGAAACTTCCGCCGCCGTTCATTTCTGAAAAATATGAGTTGGAATATGGTACTTCCGAAGTAGAAATGCGGGAAGGCCACCTGAAACCAGGACAAAGAGTTCTGATTCATGACGATCTTCTGGCAACAGGAGGCACTACGGAAGCTGCCGCAAAACTGGTGGAAAAACAAGGTGCAGAAGTAACGCAGTTCAGCTTCCTTATTGGACTGAATGGACTGAAAGGTGAAGAAAAATTAGAACAATTTAATGCCGAAATCTATAAAACACTGACTTTTTAGAATTTACAGACTCATGAAAAGCAGATCACAGTATTTTTAATCAGCTTAAAAGTTTTGTAAATCGTTCAGAAACAATTAAATTTGCACTTCAATTTTCATAAAATATGGCAAAAAAGAATCAAGAGCAGGAAGGTAAAGAAACAGTAGAATTCTTTAAGGATCTGGATAAGGAAGCATTACAGACAGAGCGTTTTCTGGAGAAAAATGCAAAATTATTAGGAATTATTTTTGGCGCTCTCGTTGTGGGAGTTCTCGGATTTTTCCTGTATCAGCAATTTGTTGTTGCCCCGAAAAATGAGGAAGCAACCAAAAGCTATCTTATCGCTCAGAAAAACCTTGCAGAAGGAAAGGATGCTGAAGCACTTGGTGGCAAGTCAGCTGCAAATCCCGGTTTCTTAGGCACTTATGAAAATTATCCCGGAACGGATGTAGGAAAACTTTCGGCTTACAATGCCGGACTTCTGAAATTTAAAGAAGGGAAATACCAGGAAGCCTATGATCTTCTGGATAAATTTTCCTCAGACAATAAAGTACTGATGGCCCTGAAATACGGAGCAATGGCAGATGCACAATCGAATCTTAACAGAAACGATGAAACTCTTTCTCTGCTGGAAAAAGCGATTTCAGCTTCCGATGATCCCTACACCAATTATTATTTCACCAGAAAAGCAGGCTTAGTGGCGTTGGGTGTTAATAAAAAAGACGTTGCTAAAAAGCATTTCACGACAATCGATCAGAAATTCAAGGATTATGATAACGGAATGTCGGATGCTTATATAGAAATGGTAAAGTACTTCTAATCAAATTTAAAATTTATGGCCACAGTCAATCTTTCGGATTACAAGCCACTTCATATTGCGAATGCCGGTGATTTCAACATCGGCATCGTATTTTCTGAATGGAACAGTTTTGTAACCCATAATCTTCGTGATGCCGCTATTGAAATTCTGGAAAAAGAAGGTGTGAAAAAAGAAAATATCACCACATTTAGGGTTCCGGGCGCTTTTGAACTTATTTATGCAGGAATGCAATTGTGCAAAGAAAGAAAGTATGACGCTGTGATTGCAATTGGCTGCGTGATTCGCGGAGAAACACCGCATTTTGAATATGTTTGCACTGCTGTCGCACAAGGAATTAAAGATTGTAATGTTATAACGGATGTTCCTACCATTTTTTGTGTACTCACGGATGATACCAAAGAGCAGTCGATCGCGCGCAGCGGTGGAAATCTCGGTAACAAAGGTGTGGAAGCTGCAGTCACCGCATTGCAAATGATTGATTTTAAAAAGAACCTCTCAGGAAATCCTTCCAATATTGGTTTTTAAAAACTAAAAAAACTAAACCTTTTCTCGTGATGTACCTGAGTAAAATTAAACCTTTCCTTTACGTAGGGATTTTCTATCTTATTGCTTCATTTATTTTAAGGATTGTTCTGTTCGTTCATCCCATTACGACGGCAGATTTTGGGGTAATGGAAGTGATCAGAATTCTGCTTGTCGGGATGTTGAATGATATTTTTGTATTTACTGTTGCCAGTGCCTTTCTCGCTATATATTTTCTTTTTCTATCCGATTCAAAATATCACAAACCGTACGGATACATTATTTTCGGGATTTTAGTAGCCTTTTTACTTTATACATTATACTTTCCGAACAATATTTTCAAGCAATACGGCGGTTCGGTTCCTGAAATTGCAGGAATTTTTGTGGGATTGAAAACATTTTTATTCGGACTGATGCTTTTTCTCCCCAAATATCGGAAACAAATCAGAAACGTACTCTATTTTATAACCCTTTTTATTTATGTGGCAGCCATCGTTTTCAATGCTGTCAGCGAATTTTTCTTCTGGAACGAATTCGGACTTCGTTATAATTTCATTGCGGTAGACTATTTAATTTATACCAATGAGGTGATTGGGAATATTATGGAAAGCTATCCGGTAGCACCTTTGTTTGCGGGCATTTTTATTATTTCTCTTGTCGCCACTATTTTTATTTTTAGAAAAACGAAAGAGTCACTCGTTCAACTCCCTTCTTTTCCGAAGAAACTGGTGTTGTTGGCCAGCTACAGCGTTTTGTTTTTATTGAGTATTTTCTTCATTTCAAAACTATCGGAATTAAAATCTGATAACGTTTTTGCAACCGAACTTCAGGCCAACGGGTTCCCGAAATTTTATGAAGCTTTCACTCAGAAAGAACTCGATTATTTCCAGTTTTATCCGACGATGTCGCAAAGTGAAGCGGCAAACAATTTTCTGAAACAGTTTCAGCCTTCTTCTTTAGAAAGAACGATCACATCTGAACAGCCGGCAATCAAGAAAAATGTAGTGTTGATTTCAGTAGAAAGTCTGTCCGCAGATTTCATGGAAATGTATGGAAATCAAAATAAAGTGACTCCTTTTCTGGATAGTTTAGCAAATGAATCCTTAGTGTTTACCCAGTTGTACGCGACAGGAAACAGAACGGTAAGAGGTCTGGAAGCATTAACGATGTGTATCCCTCCCACCGCTGGTGAAAGTATTGTAAAAAGAAAAAATAACAAAAATAAATTCACAACCGGAAGTGTATTCAAATCAAAGGGTTATGAAGTGAAGTATCTTTACGGGGGTTACAGTTATTTTGATAATATGAAGGATTTCTTTGGTGGAAATGGGTATACTATTATCGACCGGGATCATTTTACGCCGGAAGAAATCAGTTTCGCCAATGTGTGGGGTGTTGCAGACGAAGATATGGCGCGAAAAGCAGTTCAGGTGATGAATCAGGATGCGAAATCTGGAAGGCCATTTTTCCATCAGTGGATGACGGTTTCCAATCACCGGCCCTTTACTTATCCGGATGGAAGAATTGATATTCCGGGAACGGCGAAATCAAGGGACGGCGGTGTGAAATATACTGATTATTCTATCAAAAAATTCTTTGAACTGGCCCGAAAGCAACCTTGGTTTGCCAATACCGTTTTTGTTATTGTAGCAGATCATTGCGCTTCCAGTGCAGGAAAAACCGAATTGCCGCTAGACAAATACCGAATCCCGGGAATGATTTATTCTCCCGGATTTATCCGGCCGCAGCAGTTTGAGAAATTGATGTCACAGATTGATGTGATGCCCACGCTTTTCGGGATTTTGAATTTCAGCTATAATTCGAAATTTCTGGGGCAGGATGTTCTCGAAGAAACCTACATCCCACGAGCGTATATTGCTACGTATCAGGATTTAGGGTTGATAAAAAATGACCGTCTCACCGTTATATCGCCCACCAAAAGAGTGAGGCAATATTCACTGAAACTTCGGGATTCTGAGGAACACAGAAGTGGAATCAATGTTTATTATGATGAAACGCTTCTCTATAAACCCGATCAGAATCTCGTAAACGAAAGCGTTTCAGTTTATCAGTCTACTTCTTATTGGTTGAAAAACAATATGCTGAATAAATAAAACTGAAGCGTAAATTATATAAAGAAGCACTCAGTAGTTGTAAGATATACGTTTCTCCAATTTTTGATCTTTGGATGTAACAAGAATAATTCAATTTTATTTATGAAATGGACTGGAGACCGAAGCGGAAACGTGGATGACCGTCGTGGCAAAGGCGGAGGAATGCTTGTTGGTGGTGGTTTAGGAACGCTAATTATTGCTGCGATCGTTTTTTTTCTGGGTGGTGATCCTTCTGCCATTTTAGGCTCAGGTACGGCGACTTCTACAACAACCGAACAAAGAGAACTTACTGCTGAAGAGAAAAAAATTGAAGAGTTTATTTCTATGCTTACTGCCGAGAATGAACAAACCTGGGATGCCATTTTCTCTGAAAACGGAATGCAATATGATCCCGCAAAAGTTGTTCTTTTCGAAGGAACTACACAGTCCGGTTGCGGGACTGCGCAGGCTGCGATGGGTCCTTTTTACTGTCCTTCAGATCAAACGGTTTATATGGATATGAGTTTTTTTGCAGAACTACAAAGCCGTTTCGGAGCTCAGGTGACAGAATTTTCTGTAGCTTATGTGATGGCGCACGAAATGGGGCATCATGTTCAGAATCTTCTCGGAACATTGCATAAAACTGAACAACTGAGAAGAAGTGGCAGATATTCAGAATCAGAGATGAACCAAATTTCCGTCGCCACCGAATTGCAGGCCGATTTCTATGCCGGTCTCTGGGCAAGATACACAGAAAACCGCGAACGTTTCTTAGAACCCGGTGATCTGGAAGCCGCCATCAGTGCTGCAGAAGCAGTAGGGGATGATAATATCCAAAAACGCTCTCAGGGCTATGTGAATCAGGAAAGTTTCACGCATGGATCTTCAGCACAACGCAGAGAATGGTTTATGAAAGGATACAATACGGGAGATATTACCCAAGGCGATACTTTCGGTGCTTTACTGAGGTAATATTTACTATTGATGAGCTTGTATTTCATTGCAGTAGAACCTCATAGTGAGTTGACCGACAAAATTCGACTGATACAAAAAGATTTTGCCGAACGTTTCTTATCATCCAAATCTTACAGAAATTTTCCACACATCACGATTATTCCGCCTTTTTCTTGTCAAGATGATCAGGAAAGAGGACTTATTTCAAAATTCATGAAAATTCCGCTTTCTACTGAAAAGTTTACGGTACATTTGGACGGCTTTGGTTCCTTCCCTAATTTTAAAAGTCCCGCAATTTTTATAAAACCTGAAAATGACTCTGAACTCACAGGAATTTTTAACGAAATTAATTCGGCCATGAAAAGTTTTGATTATCATGATTCAAAATTCCGGCCCCACCTTACGGTAGCTTACCGTGATTTGTCTCCTGAAAATTACAGAAAATCCTGGCAAGAATATCAGAAGAAGAGTTTTCGAGATAGTTTTGTAGTGAGTGCTGTGAATCTTTACAAACATGATGGCAGGAAATGGAATAAAATAGCATCTAAATTCTTATAAAAAAAGCCATCCGAAAATTTTGATGGCTTTATTTATGGTGTTAGTTCTGTTCAGATGACTGTAAGATCTTTTCAAGAATTCTTAGGGTGATCATATAGGTCGGTTTTACACCCGTAAGACCCAGGCCGCCGGAAGATAATGTGGCTCCGGTTTCCAAAGGATTGTCGGAAGCATAATACCCATAACAAACAAATAGTTCGGGTGAAATATGATGCCTGATGCTGGAAGCTACTTGAATAGCCTTTTGATAATGCGCACCTTCCATTTCCAGTCCCACCGCTTTCCATGTGGTATTCATGAAATAGGAAAGAATGTCTTTATTCTGAAGTGAAGTGCCTAAAACAGTAATCATGGGTCCTTCAAATGCTTTGATTTCATCGTCTTCAAAATCTTCTAACTTTAAAGCGTTTTCAAAAACATAATTGTCAGCTGTTCCTTCAAAAATATGGGAAGTTGGAATCATAATATCACCTTTCGCTCCGGTCAGAATTCCTGCTTTACCCATAATGGATATGGATTTTACGTGCATGGTATACACTTCCTGATTGTGCTCATACGGCCGAAGCAATTCATCCATTATTTCAAAAGCCTGTTCGCCGAAAGCATAATCAAATACTAAAATCACATCATCGCCGCGATAATTGATTCCGGAAAATGGAGTGTTTTTCAGATTGATTTTCTTTAAATCAATAATTTGAACATCAATATTGCTTCCGCTGTCATCATTTATATATATAAGGCCCGATTCTAACGAATGATCCAAGATCTTTTCCTGTAATGCTTTTTTGTTGCTTATTTCTTCATAAAGCGAATAATCCACTTCTTTTGTTGCTTTTTTTCCGATAGCGTCATTGGCAAACAGCATATTTTTAACGGAGTGCATGTTGGCCGAAATAATATGAAGATTCCGCATATGGAGATCGTTGGTAGCCAGAACGTTTTTCACATTATTAGCCCATTTTTCCCCAAAAAGATGATGCCCGACACGTTCCCGCAGAACCGCACTAAAGAAGATTTCCCGTTCACGGGTGCCCTTCATGTCTTCTAAACTGACGCTTCCCAGATGGTAAATAATCTTAAAAAGCCTGTCCGGGTTTTTATCGCTCCCGAAATTATTGTAAGCGTGAAGGACTTCATCAAAAGTTCTGCCCATGAGTGACGAAAGATGAATCAGGGCCACTTCTTTTTCTTTCCGGCTCATTTTCTTTTCACCTTTAGATACTTCTTCTATAATTCTCCAGGTTCGGGAGGGTTTGTAATTTTCATCTTTATTGTAGGCCAGTTCTCGAATTTTATCTGCTTCGATGTAAAGAAAAGTAAGATGGGTCAGAATATCATAAATTTCTGAGCGGCCAAGAAGAACTTCAATATTCATTTGATGATCATCGATACGGTAGCAGTTTCTTCGTCTTTTTTTAGGTACAATGATTTCAAAACTGCCTTTTTCAAAACCTTCATCGGAAGTGAGATGTACAAATGCCGTTTCTTCTATCCCTTCCGGAAGCCTGTCCAGAACGTAAAGTAAGCCATCAAGTTCTATTTTATTGGGAATGCTCATAGACCCGTAAATTTCGGGTGAAATCGTCATGAGCAGATTTCGAATGGTTTCTCCGGAAACGCCTCCCGGTTTGAAAAAACCTCTATAGAAGAGGTGTCGCATGGTTACATACAGCCTTTCGATGGCTTCTGTGGTTTCGCGCGCCCGTAAGTTTGTTGCCATAAATTATGCAGCGTATTTGTTGAATTTATAATTAATGACGCACAAAGTTAACGAATTAAAATTAATTTCATTTTAAAATTCAAAATTTCTTCGTAGCCAGAAACAAAATCAGGAATTTTAGCTTTTAATTAGGTAAAATAGTTGCTTATTTCTTCTGTTTAAAGGAATAGGAAGAGTTTAAATAAACTCATTTATTATGATATACCCCTTTTTCTAAGGGGCTGTTTTAAATTAGTGAGTATAAATTTTTGTTTCGCACCCTGAAATTTTGATACAATTTATCTTTTCAAACAAGAAATATCCTATTTTTGCAGAATAAAACTACAACATATGTCAACATTACGATTCAAAGCTTTATCGGAATTGCCTTTCAGAAATTACAGGAAGGATAATGCCGTAGATGTCCCGAAAAAACTTTCTGAGCTGTTTTGCGAGAACGTTTTTTCTGAAGAAACAATGAGGAATTATCTCACCAAAGAAGCATTTACTTCAATACAGGACGCTATTAAGAGAGGAACGAAGACGCCTCGGCATATTGCGGACCAGATTGCAGTATCAATGAAAGACTGGGCATTATCAAAAGGTGCCACACATTATACCCACTGGTTTCAGCCATTAACGGGTTCTACGGCGGAGAAGCATGACAGTTTTTTCACTCCGTTTGAAAGCGATAGAGCTATTGAAAGATTCAATGGAAGTATGTTGATCCAACAGGAGCCTGATGCATCGTCTTTTCCAAACGGAGGAATCAGGAATACTTTTGAGGCAAGAGGATATACGGCTTGGGATCCAACATCTCCTGCTTTTATCATCGGGACCACCCTTTGTATTCCTTCCATTTTTATTTCCTACACCGGTGAAACGCTGGATTATAAAACGCCGCTCCTCCGGGCACTGCAGGCAGTGGATGTAGCAGCAACAGAAGTCTGTAAGGCTTATTTTGATAAAAATGTAACGAAAGTAACTGCAACTTTAGGTTGGGAACAAGAATATTTCCTTATCGATACTGCACTGTATCAATCCCGGCCCGATTTGGTGTTTACCGGAAGAACGTTGTTGGGGCACGCTCCTGCGAAAGGACAGCAGTTAGATGACCATTATTTCGGTTCCATTCCTACACGAGTGATGAATTTTATGAAGGAACTGGAAATCGAATGTATGAAACTGGGAATTCCTGTAACAACACGTCATAACGAGGTGGCGCCCAATCAGTTTGAATTGGCGCCGATGTTTGAAGAAACCAACGTCGCTGTAGATCATAATTCTTTATTGATGGATATTATGGCAAGGGTGGCTCATAAACATCATTTTCATATTCTTTTTCACGAAAAACCATTCAAAGGAGTTAACGGTAGCGGTAAGCATAACAACTGGTCGTTAGCAACGGATACCGGAGAAAATCTTCTCAGTCCCGGCAAAAATCCTAAGAAGAATTTGCAGTTTCTTACGTTCTTTGTCAATTCATTGAAAGCTGTTTCGGAATATTCCGATCTTCTGAGAGCGAGCATTGCGTCAGCAAATAATGATCATCGTTTGGGAGCTAATGAAGCACCACCTGCTATTATTTCAGCATTTATTGGGAGTCAATTGTATCGTGTTCTTGAAGAACTGGAAAAAGTAACCGACGGCAAACTCTCTCCTGAAGAAAAAACCGAATTAAAGCTGAATGTTGTGGGTAAAATTCCTGAAATCTTGCTGGATAATACCGACAGAAACAGAACTTCACCTTTTGCGTTCACTGGAAATAAATTTGAATTCCGTGCAGTGGGTTCTTCTGCCAACTGTGCCGAGCCAATGACTGTGCTGAACGCCATCGTCGCTAAACAACTCAGATCTTTCAAATCAGAAGTTGACCACTTGATCGAGAAGAAAAGCCTTAAAAAAGACGAAGCCATATTTAATATTCTCAGAGAGTATATTAAGGAATGCAAGCACATCATGTTTGAAGGTGATGGGTATTCTGAAGACTGGGCTAATGAAGCTGAGCAGCGAGGCCTCAATAACCTGAGAACAACGCCGGAGGCTCTGAAAAAGGAACTTGATCCGAGGTTTATTTCACTTTATGAGGAACTGGGGATTTATAATCACAGAGAATTTGAAGCACGAAATGAAATTAAACTAGAGAAATATGCTACGGTTATTGATATTGAAGCTCAGGTTATTTCAGATATTGCCCGCAATCATATTATCCCGGCAGCATTGAATTATCAGAACAGACTGATTGACAATGTGAAAGGTATAAAAGAAATTTTTAATGAAGAGGAATATATTGTTTTAGCAAATGAACAAATGCAGCTGATTCGCGAGATTTCAAAGAATGTGTCTCAGATTAAAACCGGTGTTGATGAGCTACTGGAAGCGAAAGAAAGGGCAAGGAGTATGAAGGCAGGTCAGGAGCAGGCAGAAATGTACTGCAATGAAGTCAAGCCTAAATTCGACCGCATTCGAGACGCGAGTGATTCCCTAGAAATGATGGTGGATGATGAACTCTGGCCTATGACCAAATATCGAGAACTCCTTTTCACACGTTAATTTACAGTCCCGCCAACGAGCGGGATTTTTTACGAATACGATAAATTTTGCCATAATTTTTCAATAAATGATCAGTGTCTTTTTTCTGTGAATTTTTAAAACATTGAGCCTTAACATCTTATATAATTATAGACTGATCTTTATATAATTAATAGATAACAGCGATAAATGTTAATGTTTCTTAATGAAATAAGAAGCCGCAAAGGCCTAATTAAAGGGATTTGCGGCTTTCAATTCTTTAACATACCAGAAAAATATGTTAAATTGTGTTAAAAGGTCTTCCAGAAATTTCTTAAAAAAGCTCGGTTTCAGTGGTTTTATCTACTTTTGTTTTGCATTTGAGTAAATAATAAGACCTACTAACACAGATAATCAATATATATGAAGAAAAGAGTTTTAATTAATGTGACTGTAATTACTTCGATATTTTTCTTACAATCTTGCGTTACGAATTACACTGTTTCCGCACCTTCTATTCTCGACAAAGAATACAAAACAGATGCCAAAAGTTCTGTTGCTGAATTCAAAAGACTGGAGCAAAACAAACAAACTTTAATCAACAGCTTTGCTTCCGAACGCAACGCTAAAATGGCGGCCGTAAACAACCTTGAAAAAAATGCGGAAATTGCCAGAGCTATAAAATTTGCCAAGAAGATTGACGGAATTCTGGAAGAGGCTGCAACCTATCTGGGAACACCGTACCGCTATGGTGGTATGACAAGAAACGGCATCGATTGTTCTGCTTTTGTGCTTTCTGTTTTTGGCTCAGCAGCAGGAATTGCGCTTCCGAGAGTGGCCGCTTCTCAGGCTAAAGAAGGTGAGAGGGTAGAAAAGTCTGAATTGCAAAGAGGTGACCTGTTATTTTTCTCTCAAGGCAGAGGCAGAATTTCTCATGTTGGTATCGTTGATGAAATCACGGAAGATGGGGAAATTAAATTCATTCATGCTGCTACTTCTAAAGGAGTCATGATCTCCTCCCTTACTGATAATTATTGGGGACCAAGATATAGATTCGCCAAGAGAATTCTCACTCCGGAAACGGTTTCTGCACCGGAAAATTTAGCTGCTATTGTTAATTAACTTTTCTTATAGTCAGCGACATTTCTATGTTTACTGACGAATATTTCATGAAACTGGCTCTGCAGGAAGCAGTAGCTGCACTGGAGAAAGATGAGGTTCCCGTAGGATGCGTTATCGTTTCTAACCACCGCATTATCGCTCGTTCGCATAATTTAACCGAATCCCTGAATGACGTTACCTCTCATGCTGAGATGCAGGCCATTACATCTGCAGCAAATTTTTTGGGTGGAAAATATCTGGCTGACTGTACCCTGTATGTTACTCTGGAGCCGTGTGTCATGTGTTGTGGTGCGCTGAGTTGGGCGCAGATCTCAAGAGTAGTGATCGGGGCAAGAGATGAAAAGCGTGGATTTATCAACAAGAATCTTTCGCTCCATCCAAAGACCGAAGTGGTCACGGGAATTCTGGAAAACGAATGTTCGAAGCTGCTGCTGGATTTTTTTAGATCCAAACGGTAATTATTAAAGATTTTTCCCAAGAAAATACAATCCTTTCAGGGTGTGAAGCCGGTCTGTTACATGAATTTTTTCGGTGAGAGGCTGGTATACGTGTGAAACGCCTCCGGTAGCAATGACAAAGCAATTATCCTGCACTTCGGCATTAATTCTGTCGATGAAACCTTCCACCATTCCAAGAAATCCGTAGACCATTCCGCTCTGCATGCAGGAAACGGTGTCCAGCCCCAAAACGGTTGTCGGTTGTACAAGTTCAATTTCAGGAAGTTGTGCTGTATCCTGAATGAGAGAATTTAAAGACGTAATAATTCCGGGCGCTATTATGACGCCAATGGTTTCTCCATTTTCATCGATACAACTGGCGGTGAGTGCGGTCCCAAAGTCAAAGATAATTTTTTTGCCGGAGTAGAGATGATGGGCAGCTACCAAATTCGCATAGATGTCCGATCCCATTTGCTTGGATTTTGGAATCACCTGCGAAGGAGTATCTCTTCCCACAATAGCAGGTTTTTGCTTATGAATTTTCTCAATAGCCCTGGCTACATTATAAGTAAGTTGCGGCACTACAGAACCCATAATGATGCGGTCTATTATAGCCGGATCAATATTGTGGGTCTGATACATCATCATAAACTGTATTAGTAATTCATCGCTGGTCCGGTAAGGTTTGGTGTTCAGAACCCAGGAAATTTCACAATCATCATTTCGGAAAAATCCAAATCGGATATTGGTATTGCCGATGTTTATTACAATAGCAGTCATCACTATTTATTTTCGATAAAATTATCTTCAGGATTTACGTCTGCCAGTCTTTGGGAAAAATCGATTCCTAAAGCCGCAATCTGATCCTTGCTATAAGGAATGCTGAAAGTATATTCCTGTTGTGTCCACGCCCAGTATTTCAAGGTTTCAAAATCGCCGAAGATGTCATTTTTCTTCCATACCCGGGTCATGTTCATTGGAATATGATAATTGATTACTTTTTTATCTGAAGTTAAAATACTGAAATCTATCGGCATCGGGACAGAACCTTTATTGGAAAGGGTAATAGTAGTAGAAGAAGGCCCGTATTCTACATTTTTGATGGCGTAATCAATAGTTTTGGTAGTGTTAATCCAATAATGATGAAACCATTTCAGATCCATCCCGGTATGCTTCTGTGCAATGTGAAGGAAGTCCCGATCGGTAGGATGTTTCATTTTCCACTCTTGGAAAAATTCTTTTAAAATGGCTGAAAGATTTTCTTCGCCTACGATATACCCGAGTTGTACCAAGAATAGCTCACCTTTATAATAGCTGGCAATACCGTATGCACTGCCATCGTCATGATGGTCTGCAAGCCATACCGCCGGGCTTTCTTTACCGGTTTTTGTGAAATTAATATACCTGTTCAGGCTGGATGTAAAAGGATGTGGTTGCGGAGTTTCGGGAGGAAAAAGCTGGTGCATTATCATGTTTTCAGCATAGCTTGTGAAGCCTTCGTCAATCCAGGGTTTTGTGCTTTCGTTGGAGGCTACCATTTGCTGGAACCACATGTGCGCTGCTTCGTGAAACATGAGCCCTACCAATCCTTCCAGAGTTTTTGCTTCACCCAAAATCAGGGTGGTCATGCCGTATTCCATTCCGCCATCTCCACCCTGCACAAATGAGTATGTTGGGTATTCGTAACGACCGAAGGAAGCATTCATCAATTGGAAAAACTTCTGAACATACGGTTTGCTCATTTCCCAAAAAGCAGTTTTTTCAGATTTTTGATAAACATAATAAATCTTCGGGCCGTCCAGAACTGTAAAACTTTCAACGGTGTAATCTCTGTCCGCTGCCCACGCAAAATCGAGGATGTTTTTGGCAGTCCATTTCCAAGTGGCCTTGTTTTTATTATTGGTCTTTATTTTTGCCTGAGAATCATATCCTTTCACTTCCTGAGGATTTTCCAAAATTCCGCCAGCACCGATGATGTAGTCTTTGTCAATACTGATATTCACTTCAAAATCTGCGAAAGGCGCATGGAATTCTCTTCCGATATAATCAAAAGTTGCCCAGCCATCGTAGTCGTATTCTGCAATTTTCGGATACCATTGCGACATTGACATATCAATTCCTTCCCGGTTATTCCGGCCTGCTCTGCGGATCTGTTTTGGAATCACAGCATCCCATTCCATGGTGAAGGTAGTTGTGGAGTTAGGTTTTATAGCCTCTGCAAGTTCCACCTTCATAATGGTTTCCTGAATTTCAAATTTCAGGTTTTTACCGTTTTGCTTAATCCAATGGATATTTTGTGCGCCTTCTTCATTGTTAGGGATAGATGCCAGTCTGGAGATTCCGTTTTGCTGCAGTCTTCCGTCTCCGTTTTTCCCCTGGCTCTGCACACGCTGATCCATCATAGATCCGGCTTTGAAAGCATTCCAGTAAAGATGGAAGTATACGGTTTTTAATTCATCGGGAGAATTGTTGGTATACGTTAGTGTTTGTTTTCCCTGGTAAGTAAATTGAGCAGCATCTACATCAATATCCATTTTGTATTTAGCAAATTGCTGATAATACGGCCCTTTTTGAGCTGAAAAAATACTAAAAACCAATAAAAATATAATTAAGATCCCCTTTTTCATTACTGCTTCTTGTTTAAAATGTGCCGAAAGATACTGATTTTTATTTTTTTGAAGTATTCTGTTGAAGGATTGGAAATCTACCATAATAGTTATAGTTAAAATCAAGGTCAGGATTTGACTTTCAGATTAATAGTTCGTACTTTTGCAATCTAAAATCATTCTAAATAGCGCTAATGATACAAGTAAGTGATCACGCAAAGCAAAAAGCAATTCAACTGATGACAGAAGACGGCTTCAATGTTGAAACCGATTTCGTTCGGGTCGGTGTCAAAAGCGGAGGCTGCTCAGGTCTTGAATATGTTTTGAAATTTGACAATAAAATAGAGGAAAATGATCAGGTTTTTGAAGATAACGGCCTGAGAATAGCGGTAGACAAAAAATCTGTGCTTTATCTGGCTGGAACTGTTCTCGAATATTCCGGTGGACTGAACGGCAAAGGTTTCGTTTTTAATAATCCTAATGCTGCAAGGACCTGTGGCTGTGGAGAATCATTCAGTTTATAAAATTATGGCAAAATATACAGAGGACGATTTACGGGAAGATCTGAAAACCAAGGAATACGAAGCCGGTTTTTACACCGATATTGAGTATGAAGATTTCCCGACCGGCCTTAATGAAGAGATCGTCAGACTTATTTCAGAAAAGAAAGAAGAACCCGAATGGATGACCCAATGGAGATTGGAATCTTTCCGAATCTGGAAGAAGATGAAAGAGCCTGATTGGGCTAATATTCATTATGAAAAACCCGATTTTCAGGCAATAAAATATTACGCAGCACCTAAAAAGAAGCCCCAGCTGGAAAGCCTAGATGAGGTAGATCCCGAACTGTTGAAAACTTTTGAGAAATTGGGAATCAATATCGAAGAACAAAAGCGCCTTGCGGGAGTTGCAGTAGATATTGTAATAGATTCCGTTTCGGTGAAAACAACTTTTCAGGAAACACTGAAAGAAAAAGGAATTATTTTCTGTGCTATTTCCGAAGCGATTCGTGAATATCCCGAACTAGTGAGGAAATATATTGGTAAAGTTGTACCGAGAGGAGATAATTTCTATGCGGCGCTCAATTCCGCAGTGTTTTCGGATGGCAGTTTCTGCTACATTCCCAAAGGAGTAAAGTGTCCCATGGAACTTTCAACTTATTTCAGAATCAATCAGTCCGGAACTGGACAGTTTGAAAGAACCCTCGTTATTGCAGATGAAGGTAGCTATGTCTCCTATCTGGAAGGCTGTACAGCACCTGCACGGGATGAAAACCAGCTGCACGCTGCGGTTGTGGAGCTGATTGCCATGGACGGTGCCGAAATAAAATATTCCACCGTGCAGAACTGGTTCCCGGGCGACAGCGAAGGAAAAGGTGGTGTGTATAACTTCGTGACCAAGAGAGGCTTATGTGAAAGAAATGCGAAAATTTCCTGGACACAAGTGGAAACAGGATCTGCAGTAACCTGGAAATATCCAAGTTGCATTCTGAAAGGCGATAATTCTATTGGAGAATTTTATTCCATTGCAGTTACCAATAATCATCAGTATGCAGACACCGGAACCAAAATGATTCATATCGGGAAAAATACCCGTTCAACCATTATTTCCAAAGGAATTTCCGCCGGAAAATCTAATAATTCGTACCGGGGATTGGTGAAAGTGATGCCAACAGCGAAAGGCGCAAGAAATTTTTCACAATGTGACTCGCTTCTGATGGGAAATGAGTGTGGCGCGCACACTTTTCCATACATCGAAATAAAAGATCCCACGGCACAACTGGAACATGAAGCCACCACTTCCAAGATTGGTGAAGACCAGATTTTCTATTGTAATCAAAGAGGAATTGATACGGAAAAAGCCATTGCGCTCATTGTAAACGGATTCAGCAAAGAGGTTCTGAATAAACTGCCTATGGAGTTTGCCATCGAAGCTCAAAAGTTGCTGGAAATTTCTTTAGAAGGTTCAGTAGGATAAATTTAAATTACGTAAAACGCTATTACTTTGATAAACAGAGCGGCTTTTGGATTTCCGAAATACAGAATTTTTAAAAAACCCTTGTTTATCCTTGAGATAAAAAAACAAAACAATGCTTAAAATCAAAGACTTACACGCTCAAATAGAAGAAGGCGTAGAAATTTTAAAAGGAATCAATCTCGAAATAAAACCAGGCGAAGTACACGCCATTATGGGCCCGAACGGTGCCGGAAAATCCACTCTTTCCTCAGTGATTGCGGGAAAAGAAGATTATGAAGTTACTCAAGGAGAAATTATTTTTGAAGGTGAAAATATTGTAGAAGATGCTCCGGAAGAAAGAGCGCATAAAGGACTTTTCCTATCGTTTCAGTATCCTGTAGAAATTCCGGGAGTTACCGTTACCAACTTTATAAAAGCTGCAATTAACGAAAACAGAAAAGCAAAAGGGCAGGAAGATATGCCTGCAAAAGAACTTTTGGCTTTAGTACGGGAAAATGCTGAAAAACTGAGCATCAGAAAAGATTTTCTCGGACGTTCGCTAAACGAAGGATTTTCCGGAGGTGAGAAAAAGAGAAATGAAATCTTCCAGATGCTGATGCTGAATCCAAAATTGGCGATGTTGGATGAAACGGATTCCGGGCTGGATATTGATGCACTCAGAATTGTAGCTGATGGTGTGAACTCTTTCCGGAATGAGGGAAATGCAGTGTTGCTCATTACCCATTATCAAAGACTTCTGGATTATATTCAGCCCGATTATGTACATGTTCTGGCGGATGGAAAAATCATCAAAACGGGCGATAAATCCTTGGCATTGGAACTGGAAGAAAGAGGCTACGACTGGCTTTTAAATTAATAGCCACCGGCTATTTTAAAATGAGCTGCCTAAATATTAAAAAGAGGAAACAATAAAATGCTGCACGAACAAATCATCAACAATCATCATGCTTTTTTGAATACCCTGGAACATAGTTTTCTGGACGGAGAGAGAATGTCTGCACTCCAAAGATTCGCAGAAATGGGGTTTCCCACCAAAAAAGATGAAGAATATAAATATACTTCCCTGAAAGAAATAACCGAAAAACACTATAATTTCTTTCCTTCGGAAGAACATACTCTGACTCCTGAACAGCTGGAGGAACTGCGTCTGGGGGAAGAAAATTTTGAATGGATCACTTTTGTGAACGGGAAGCTTCGCAAGGAATTGTCCAATATTTCTATAGAAAATGTGGAACTTCTTTCTTTTCGACATGCGCTGAACAGCCCTTCGCACCGCGAAGTTTTTGATCAGTACTATAATAAAATTTCCCCTAAAAATCTCGCGCTCACCCAATTGAATATGGCGTATGCGAACATTGGATTTTTCATGAAAGTGCCGAAAAATGTAGTGATCGAGAAGCCGATTCACGTTTTTTATATTTCCCAGAATCAGGATGGAAATACAATGTACAACACCAGAAATCTACTTATTGTGGAAGAAGGTGCAAAGGTGGAAATCATTGAAAGCCATCATAATTTTGATGATAGTTTCGTGTTCGCCAATACCGTTACCGAAATATTCACTTATCCTAACGCAAAATCTGACTGGCATAAAATACAAAACGACAGCGATACTTCCTTTATGGTGGATCACACTTTTGCCCATCAGGAAAAAGACAGCCTTACCACGGTAAATACGTTTTCTTTCGGCGGAAAACTGGTGAGAAACAACCTCGATTTTATCCAGAATGGTTCCAATATCAATTCTTTCATGAACGGAATTACGATTATTGGAAAAGAACAATTGGTGGATCATCATACGGCTGTACATCATAATCAGCCTCATTGTGAAAGTTACCAGAACTATAAAGGAATTTTTAAAGATTCTTCGAAGGGCGTTTTCAACGGAAAAGTATTTGTAGATAAAATCGCTCAGAAAACGAATGCGTATCAGCAAAATAACAATATTCTTCTCAATGAAGGAGCAAGTATTGATACCAAGCCACAACTCGAGATCTTCGCAGACGATGTGAAATGCTCGCACGGTTGTACGGTGGGCCAACTGAACGATGAAGCCATGTTCTATCTTCGCGCAAGAGGAATTTCAAAAAAAGAAGCGCAGGCTTTGTTGCTATATGCGTTCGCCAATGATGCGATGCAGAATATTGATATTGAGCCGCTGAGAGCTAAGATTTCGAAATTGCTTGCAGAAAAACTTGAAGTCAGTATGGAATTTTAAATGGATGATATAAACGCCCGATTCAAAAGTGAAACGGGCGTTTTACTTGTTTATTGATTTAGAAAACAGAAGGCTATAAGCGCCAAGTATAATTTAAATTTATTTGCGAAAAATTAATGATTTAAATGTTCACGGTGCAACATAAGGTTTTATCGCTTTTTTCTTGCTTTCCGCTTCATGTTTTACGCCGAGATTATATGAAAATCCGATTCCTAGTGTTTGTTTTCGCTGCAAAGCCTGAATCTGATCATGATCGTAGCTTAAATCCAGTGTTACTAGTGTAGAAATAAATTTGTTGAATCTTAAAGTCAATGCGCCTTTATAGGCAATATCCACTCTTTCGGCATGTTCAAGATAATTGCTGAATAAATTCAGCTGATTGTCGAAAACAATGTCTTTATATATTTTCAAACGATAAATGACGTTCAGCATCGCTCCCAGTTCCTGCCGGAAAGATTGTCCGTCTCTTTCCAAACCGTACCTTCCTTCTTTCTGAAGCAAAGGATCCATAACAAAAGTAAATTTTCCGTTAACCGGCCGGAAGATTACCTGAAAATTTTCGTTCGGATTGTATGAAAGACCGACACCGGCATTCAGATAACCCGGAGCCAGAAAATTAGAAATCCTGTCGCTGTAAGATGGATCCGGTGTCTCTGTATAGTTGAATCCGGGCGCAAACTGCGATACAAATTTGAACCCTGAAGAAATGTAAAAGTGTTTTCCTACATCATAGCCATAGTTCATCGCCAGATTAATATAATCTTCCGTTTTCCGGCTCGCCTGGCCTTCGGAAGCGATCCAGCCGTATTTTAATTCCAGAATATTTTCTAGGAAATGTTTCTTATTCCGGTAGCTCAAATTGTAATTTATTTTCCCCAGAACTCCAATATTATTAATTCCACCTGAATACCAATTGGAAAATGAAGCCTGATTGAATACTACATTATTCTGGCCGTGGAAATACCATTTTTTTGATTCTTTAAAATGATTAAGACTAAACGGTGTAATGGGAAGTTCCTCTGATGGCTCCGGCAACTGAATGGTCGAGGGAAGAAAGATGGTATCCTGAAACTTTATCGGAACATCTTCTACCATGGGTTTCGCAAGACTGTCCAGGTTGTGTGAAACTGCTTTCCAATGCTGGTGATTAATTGAATCCAGAATTTCTCGGTTTGTTTTTTCTTTTTGTGAGAAACTGAAGACAGAAATAACAGAAAATAATACTAAAAAAGTCCTTTTCATCATGCTGAGCTATAACTTTTGCAAAAGTAAGCCTTCTGAATGAATTAAAATTCGCTGCGGATAATACCTAACATTTTGTCTGAAAATCTTAATTTTAACTTCAATTTATTCGCCAATTTAGCCTGATATGTTGTTTGGCTTCCGTTTTGAAAAACCACCGCTATGCAGAAATACCAGATTTACCCGAAAGCCCTTCTGTATCCATTTCTTATGATTGCCGTGATGTGGACAGGGTATTATTTTCAGGTACAAGGGTATTTAGGAAACTGTGCGGGCGCTATTATTCCACTGGTTCCCGCCGGGTTGAAGGGCATTATTTTTTCCCCTTTTCTGCATGGTGATATAGGGCATTTGCTGAGCAATTCTATTCCTATTGCAGTGCTGATGTTTCTCCTGTATCAGTTTTATTCATTTATTGCCAATAGAATTTTTATTTTTGGTTGGCTGTTTACGGGGCTGCTCGTTTGGCTGCTGCCGCCGATTGATATTTTTACAGGGGAATATATGTACACCTGCACTATCGGAGCTAGCGGAGTGGTGTATGTTTTGGCGTTTTTCCTTTTTTTTAGCGGCGTTTTTCAATGGAATATGAAATTGCTTACCGTTTCTCTTTTAGTGGCTATGTATTACGGGAGTTTGATATGGGGTGTTTTTCCGGAAGAATTGTTTTCTACGCTTAATGAGCCCAGTAATATTTCGTGGCAATCTCATCTTTCCGGTGCAGTTGTAGGTACTGTTCTGGCTTTTTACTTTAAAAATAAAGGCGAGAAAAAAAGAAAATTCATTTGGGAATTTCCCAATTATTACAATGAGAAAGATGATGAACTGTGGATGCAGTACAGGGAAAATCATCCTGAAGATTTTGAAGATTCTTCACCCCGAAAGAGAGATGAGGTTTGGGAACGCCTTGAAGAATTGAGAAAAAAAGACGAATAATTTTTATCTTTGAATAAATTATTTTTCCCATGTTTACGGATGAACACCTCTATTCCATTGCGCTAAGGCACTGCAGCCAAATTGGTGATATTAATTTCTATAAACTCGTGAATGCAGTAGGTTCGGCGAAGGAAGTATGGGGATTTTCCAAGAAAGATCTTGCTGCTATTATTGGAATCGGTGCCAAAACTATTCATGATATCGGAAATGCTGAATCCATTACATTTGCAGAAAGTGAACTAAAATTCTGTGAAGAACAGCAGATTAAAATTAATCTCCGGCATCTGGGAGACCTTCCTCATCTGTTGAACGAGTGTGAAGATGCGCCTGCCATCTTATATCAAAAAGGAGAATTTAATAAGAAACTCACCCCTTTGAGCATCGTGGGAACCCGAAATGCAACCCATTACGGGAAGAAGTTTCTTGAGGATTTTTTTGAAGAAATAAAGACCTGCCAAATTGTATCGATCAGTGGTCTGGCGTTGGGTATTGATACAGAGGTCCATCAGCAGTCGCTAAAACACAATATTCCTACTGTTGGAGTTCTTGCACATGGTTTTCATACACTTTATCCTCCACGAAACAAGAAATTATCTGAAAAAATTCTGGAGCAGGAAGGCGTTCTTCTTTCTGAATTTAATTCGTCTCAGAAACCTGACAGAGAGAATTTCATACAGCGAAACAGAATTATCGCAGGCCTTTCAGAAACCACTGTTGTAGTAGAAACTGCTTTCGGTGGTGGTTCCGTTAGCACTGCCAATTTTGCGAATAATTACAATAGAGAAGTGTATGCTTTGCCCGGGAAAATCACAGATAAATTTAGCCAGGGATGCAATCAGCTTATTGCCCAAAATAAGGCAAGAACCATTTCCTCCATCAAAGATCTGATTACGGAATTAGGTTTGGATAGGCCAAAATCCAAAATGGGGGAACTGTTTCCTTCTTCAGAAATAAAGGCAATGCTTTCCGATAAGCAGCAGAAAATTTATGATATTTTACAAGAGTATGATGCTCCCGTGGGATTGGACGATATATCTGAACAATCCGGATGGCCATCACACAAAGCACTGACGGTTTTATTAGAACTTGAATTATCAGGCTTCATCAGAACTTTTTCTGGGAAACAGTTTCAGGTAGTTTAAATTTTTGAAAAGTCATTAATATATCCCGAATGATTTGTTTTTAACACTTTTATCGGTCTTTTTGTGAATTGATTAAATAATCCGCCTAAAATTATTAAATATTCACTAAAATGAAAAATAATCTTTGGAAGTCCTGAAAAAAAAACTAAATTTGTTGTAATCAACAACATCCACCTATGGAAGATTATAACGTAGATCAAAAAATTCAGGATTTTATCGCTAAAGTAGAAGCGAAAAATCCCAACGAACCGGAGTTTCTACAAGCTGTAAAAGAAGTTGCAGTTACCGTGATTCCGTTTATAGAAAGCCGAAAAGACTATCAGGGAATGAAACTTCTTGAAAGAATGGTTGAGGCTGAAAGAATAATCATTTTCAGGGTCCCCTGGGTAGATGATAAAGGTGAAATTCATGTGAACCGTGGTTTCAGAATTCAAATGAATTCGGCTATTGGGCCTTACAAGGGGGGAATCCGTTTTCATCCTACCGTGAATCTTTCTGTTTTGAAATTTCTGGCTTTCGAGCAGGTTTTTAAAAATTCTCTTACCACACTTCCGATGGGAGGCGGCAAGGGCGGCTCAGATTTCGATCCTCAGGGGAAATCAAATATGGAAATCATGCGTTTTTGTCAGGCATTTATGACTGAGCTTTGTAAGCATGTAGGCCCGGAAACCGATGTGCCGGCGGGAGATATTGGGGTAGGGGCCAGAGAAATAGGCTACCTGTTCGGACAATATAAGAAAGTGCGAAATGAGTTTTCAGGAGTGCTCACCGGAAAAGGTTTAGCGTATGGCGGATCATTAATCCGCCCTGAAGCAACGGGCTATGGTGTGGTCTATTTCTGTGAACAAATGCTGAGTACCATTAATGAGAAAATAGAAGGAAAGGTATTTGCTGTTTCAGGTTTTGGGAATGTAGCTTGGGGCGTTATTAAAAAAGTTACCGAATTAGGCGGAAAAGTAGTCACTATTTCCGGGCCTGATGGTTTTGTTTACGATGAAGCGGGAATTAGTGGTGAAAAGATTGAATATTTATTGGAACTCAGATCTTCTGGCAATAATAGGGCGGAAGATTATGTCACCAGGTATCCGGAAGCCAAGTTTTTTGCCGGAAAAAGACCGTGGGAAATTAAGTGTGATGTAGCCATTCCTGCCGCTACGCAAAATGAACTGGATCTTGAAGATGCTAAAAAATTGGTTAACAACGGTTTGATCTGTATCACAGAGGCTGCAAATATGCCTTGTAATTTGGATGCGATTAATTATTTTCTGGAAAATAAAGTACTTTTCAGTCCGGGGAAGGCATCGAACGCCGGAGGTGTAGCTACTTCCGGTCTCGAAATGACCCAGAATTCGATCCGTCTAAACTGGACTTCCGAAGAAGTGGATGCCCGATTAAAAGAAATTATGGTAGGAATTCATAAGGCTTGCAGAAATTATGGTAAAGAAGAAGATGGTTATGTGAATTACGTAAAAGGTGCCAATATCGCTGGATTTGTAAAAGTAGCCGAAGCAATGCTGGCGCAAGGTGTGGTCTAACAATAGGTCCAGATTTATTTCGGGTATTAAAATAAATTGCCTCCTATACTGGGAGGCAATTTATTTTATTTATTATTTATTGAGCTTCTCGCTGTACGATAACAAACGCGGGGAAGTGGTCGCTATATCCACCTGTAAAGGTATCGCCACTCCATGAACGGAAAGGATAACCTTTAAAATTTCCTTGCTTGGTAATCAGGTATCGAGGCGCATACACTTCCGTTTTATAAACAGAATATTCTTTCCCTACTGTCTCTGATATCAAGTTTTGAGATACAATAATCTGATCAAACAAATTGGGCGCATCCCGGTAAGCCAAAGATGCGACACCTCTTTTATAAAGCGGATACATTAAATTCAGATATGGCTTTTCCGGGCTTAAATCTTTTGGCGTGTAAGCTGCCTTTAGATGATCCTTCAAGCTGCCGCTCACAGGATCATCGTTAAAATCTCCCATTGCGAAAAGTTTTGTGTTTGGATTTTTGGAAATAATATCATCCATTTCTTTTTTCAAAACAGTAGCCGCTGCATTTCTTTTCGGCGCGGAAGCTGCTTCTCCACCACTTCTGGATGGCCAGTGATTGACAAAAAATGCTACTCTTTCATTGTCCAGATAACCAATTACCACCAAGATATCGCGGGTGTAAGATCGTTTTCCGTCTGGATTAAAAATAGGAACTTCCTTTTTATACGATGAGGTCGGAGTGAATCTTCTTTTCTGATAAATAAGCCCTACATCCACCCCGCGGTAATCATATGAATTGTAATGGATAATTCCGTAATCGTGTTTTGCCAAAGACGGCTGCTTGATGAGATCTTCGATCACTTGACGGTTTTCTACCTCCAGAAGTCCTACAACCACCGGGGCGGTGTTGGTATACTGAACTCCTAATTCTGAAATAACACGGGCAGAGTTTTCGAGTTTTTTTCTGTAAACGTTCGTGTTGTAATTTTTTGCACTCTTGGGAGTAAACTCTTCTGACTGACCTTGACGTCTGATTACTTTCTTGCCGATCAATGCTTCATTATTCCAAGGCCCGAAATATTCTTCAGTAACTTCTAGAAGAGGAATAGAATCCACCGGAATGCTTCTGTGAAATGCAGGATTAGTCATACTTTTGGTACCGTCTATATAATCAGCCGACTGTATAGTGTCCCAAAGATTTTCAACATTCATAAAACCAATGGTGGCTACTTTCCGCAGTTGACGGTCTTGGGAGAAACCTAAGAAAAAAACAGAAAGCGATAGTACAATAAATAATTTTTTCATTTTATATTAAATATTCATTTGCAAAAGTAATTCAAATTTAAATAAGAGCAATTTTAATAATTAGTAATTTTATAGGACAAAATATCAAATAATATTTGGCATTAGATGATGATCAAAATCACATGTTAAAAATATTTAATCTAAAAAGATTATATATTTGGAAATAAGGTGTAAATTTGTGCCCCACTTTAAATAGCTGGAAATTAGCATATAAAAAGCAATTAAATTATAGAACTTATGTTTAAAAGGTTATCATTAATCACCATGTTTACACTGCTTCCCGCATCGTATTACTTTGCGCAGACTACAGTGTATGGCTACCTGAAAGATGCTGATGCGAAACCTGTAGAAAATGCTGAAATTGACCTGAAAGGAACTGAGGGGGATGTTACAGCAGACAAAATCGGGTACTTTCAGTTTGTAGATCTCATGCCAGGCCACTATCAGGTCGTCATTACAAAACCGAATTTTGAGACTAAAATTCTGGAATTTGACATAACGGCGGATGAGAAAAGAAGAGACTTAGGAGTCATTACTTTATATTCTGCTTTGACGGGGCCTGAACAGGGGCTTGCCTTTATTGAAAGCACAGGAGATGAAGAAAACTCCAGCCAGGCTTCTACGGTGGGACTTCTGCAGTCTTCTCAGGATGTTTTCAGCAGAATTGCAGCGTTCGATTTAGGAGCATACTGGTTCAGACCAAGAGGGATTGACGGTAGAAATGGCGAAGTGATGATGAATGGTGTTTCCATGATAAAATCTGACAACGGAAATGTAGACTTCGGAAATTGGGGAGGACTGAATGAGATCACTCGTTATCCCGAAATAGCTGCTAACCATTCTCCTTCAGAATATGCCTTCGGAGGAGTGAGCTCTGTGATTTATAAAAATACAAAAGCCAGCGATTATCGTAAAGGCTTTCAGTTTACACAATCGCTCACCAACAGAAATTATAGAAACCGAACTTCGCTGCGGTACAGCTCCGGGATGAACAGCAAAGGCTGGGCTTTCACGGTGATGGGCGCCAGAAGATGGGCTCAGGAGGGGATACAGGAAGGAACTTTTTATGATGCCTACGGCGGTTTTATTGGGATTGAAAAGAAAATCAACGATAAGCATACCATTACTTTCAACGCTATCGGTGCGCCTTATAAAAGATCTACTTCCAGCCCGAGTACGCAGGAAGTTTACAATTACAGAGGAGTTCATTACAATTCCTACTGGGGTTATCAGGATGGAGAAAAAAGAAGTGAAAGGGTAAGACAAGGCTTCCAGCCCATTTTACAATTGCAGGATTTCCTTAAATTAAGCGATAAATCAAGCTTGTGGACTACCGTTTCTTACCAGTTTGGAAAAGATAAAGCTTCCCGTTTAGACTGGCAAAACGTACCGAACCCGTCGCCTACGTATTATAGAGACTTACCGAGTTTCTATGCTAATCAAATTCAAGAGGCATTAGCTACAGATCCAGCGGCTGATGTTTCAGGATTGCACACAGCTTTACAAACAGCTCAGCAAGCTTGGGCTAGCGGAGATCCAACAGTTACACAGATTAATTGGGATCAAATTTACAGAAATAACGCAGCTCAGCCAATTATTTCAAAATATGGTGTAACGGGAAGAAGATCCGTTGTTTATCAGGTAAACGATGTGTCCGATGATAAAATCTGGAATGCAGGTACGCATTTCGAGCACAATTTTAATGATGTTACTCGTTTTATCCTTAATCTTTCTTATCAGAATTACAGAGCAGATCAATACAGAGAAATCAAAGACCTTTTAGGAGGTGATTTTGCCTTTAATATTGATCCTTTTGCAAGTAGAAACCAACCCGGAAAATCCGGTTTTTTGAATGAAGGAGAATCCAATGTAGCTAAAAGAGAAGGTGATAAAATTGGGTATGATTATACTTTCAGAAGACAGGAAGTGAAACTAAATCCGGGTCTGAAATTTTCCACTTCTAAATGGGATATTTTTGTTTCTGCTATGGCAGGATACTCCAGTTCCAGCAGAGAAGGAATGTTCAGACATTATTTGTATAAAGATTCATTCGGGAAAAGCAAGGATTATGAATTCTGGAACTACGGTTTGAAAGGACAAGCGATTTACAGACTGGACGGTAGAAATTTCTTCGTTTATAATGGAGCTGCTTTTAACCAGGCACCGTTTTTGGAAGATCTTTTTATCAACCCGAGAGTGAACTCCTCTGTTGCACCCAATGTTAAGAGTACCGTGTATTATGCCAATGACCTTAGCTATGTCCTGAATTCGCCGTTTGTTAAAATGAGACTTACAGGTTTTATAGTGGACAGCGAAAATGAAACCAATGTACAGCGTTTCTTTGCAGACGGTATTCAGTTGGAAACTACCGATGACCAAGGAAATGTAACCCCATTGCAGAGTGCTTTTGTAACTCAGGTAATGTCGAACGTAGAAAAAAGAAACATGGGTGTAGAACTCGGTGTTTCCTATAAACTGACACCGTCCTGGGAACTTCAGGGATTGGCGAGTTACGGTCAGTACACATATAAGAATAATCCTGAAACCTATTTTGCTTCGGATGCGGCGGGAGTTTTTGCAGATGGAAATTCATTCCTTGAACTGGGTAAAGCTTATCTGGACGGGTACAGACAGGGTGGCACTCCACAACAGGGCTATTCCTTAGGAATTCGGTATAATTCACCTAAATACTGGTGGATTGGAGCTAATTGGAATTATCTGGATGATAATTATCTGGATCCATCAGCGATCATCAGGTCCGAAAGATTTGTACAGAATCCCGAAACTTCTACACCGTTTGCAGGAATCACCGAAAGTGAACTTAGAAGATTGCTTCAGCCCCACAAGTTGCCGTCTGCTTTCTTTATCAATGCCAATGTCGGAAAATCTTGGTTGTTAGGAAAGTACTATGTCCTTATTACCGCTTCCGTAAATAATATTCTGGATAATACGGACTATATAACCGGCGGTTTCGAACAAACCAGAAACGTCGCATTTCCTGGATTTATGCAGGATCAGGACAGAGAATTCACCCAGTTCGGACCGAAATACTGGTACACGCAAGGACGTTCTTACTTTATTAATTTACAACTTAGATTTTAATTACTTTTACATTCATACTAAAAATAATAAACAATGAATATCAAAAATCTTTTAAAAACAGCATTAAGTATTGTATTTGCTACGGCTACATTAGCTTCCTGCGTGCACAATGACGACTGGGATACCCCGCCGATCAACTGTGAAAATAAATTTGCTGCGCCAACCATCTCTCTGAAGGATTTCGTCGCAATGGCTCCAGCTTCTGGAACGATCAAGTTTCCTGAAGGAAATGGCGCTGCTGATATAATTATTGATGGTTATGTAGTATCTTCCGATGAACATGGTAATTTTTATAAAACCATTTCATTCCAAGATGCCCCATCGAATCCAACAGCGGGTTTACAGATTGAAATAGATAAATCAGGTAATTTTGCAGATTATCCGGTTGGATCACACATTCGCATTAGAGTAAATGGCTTAGTATTGGGCTTAGACAGAGGAACGGTGAAACTGGGTTCCGTAGACCCTAATTTTGCTATCGGTAGAATCCCCGGAGCATTGGTGTCCAAATATATTTCCGGAGTTTGTAATGGGAATATGATGGACATTCAGGAGATCACACCCCTTCCCTTAGCAAGCCTAACAGAGGCTAAAGATCCTCAATATATCAATATGCTGGTTTCGGTACCTAACGTACAGTTTCCGATCACACTTTTATATCCTGAAGCAAACCACAAAACATATTTGGAATATACGGGAGGAATTGCGGCCGATACAGACAGAGCAGTGGAAGATGCAACAGGGGGTTCTGCAATTATCAGAAATTCCGCATTTGTGACTTTCGGTAAAACTTTGCTGCCCAAAGAAAGTGGAACTCTTACTTTCGTGGTGAGCCGTTACAATTCTAACTTTCAAATGCTGATTAGAGGTACGGAAGATGTTGATTTTTCACAACCAAGATTTGATGCTACTCCGGTAAAAGGAGGTACCGATATTCAGTATCTGGGGAATTTTACAGAGAACTTTGAAAGTTACAGTCCGGTGAATCAAGAGGTTTTTCCGAGATACATCAATGATCCATTCCTTGGAAACAGATATTGGCAACTGAAAGAATTCGGCGGAAATAAATACATCCAGTTGAGCGCTAATGCAGGACAGGGTGCTTATACAACCTATTTTATCGTTCCTGTAGATTTTACAACTGCTAATCAGTTTTCGTTCCGAGTTAATGTTGGATTCCATAACGGTAATGTACTGAAGGTATATACTTCCACAGATTATGTTCCTTTAGGAGATATTTCTGCTGCAACGCTGACGGATATTACTTCCAGTTTCACAATTCCAACAACGCCGTCATCAGGATATGGTGTGTTGACCAATGCAGGAGTGCATACTTTCAATCCGGCATTGCAGGGTAACGGATTTGTGATCTTTGAATATTCCGGGGCAAATCCAGGTGCTACCACTACTATCCAATTGGATGATATTACAGTAAATTAAGATGCTAATTATAGTTCATTAATTTAAACCACAATATAAAATGAAAACTGCTCTGAAAGGGGCAGTTTTTTTGTTGAATAGTTTAAGAACAATGGAATCAAAATTAAATCAGTCCTTCCAAAATGCTTTAGTTCTACGCCGAGCTTAAAGAAACTAAATACACAAAAACTCCCAGCAAAAAGAGTGGAGTTTCGTTCATTTTCCTGGAGGTGCGTTTCATTGCAATTCTGTTAAAAACTTACTTCATTGGTTTCTCTACCTCTTTGGAAATTCATTGTTCGTTGTTTCCCTTTGTAAGCAATATTTACCAGATTTAATTGTCGTGGAAATGTTCCGAGAAGAATGGAATTTTTAATTCTGATGGTATTGATCTCCGTTACTCCGCCTGTTTCAAAATACACCCAAACGGTTTCCCCGCTTACCTGGCTTCCTGTGAAGGTAAGGGTTTTTGCAGAACCGTTAATGTAAAGATCAAAATTATTATTAACGTATTTTTTTACTTCTGCTTCAAAACCTGCGGTGTTAGGATTTATCTTGATAGCATCGGATATATGCTTGGTATTCAGTTTGGTAGTAAACTTTAGTGTTTTGCTTCCTTCAATGTAATCGGCTTTTGTCATTGATGAATAAAAATCGGCATCTGAAAAACTTAACATCAGAAAAAATGTTAAAAAAGCGATAATATGTAAAATATTTTTCATCTATGTGTTATATTATTTAAAGTAGAAATATAATTTTCTTAAGATGGACAAAAGATATGCCAATTAAAAGTTAACCGTGATGGCGTATTTTTCATAAAACGCTTTAATATGCGCCACAGCTTCATCTGCTGTATCCACCACTCTATAAAGCAGAAGATCATCTTCAGAGATCATTCCTTGCGAAAGCAAGGTATCCTTAAACCAATCTAACAAACCGCTCCAGAATTTTGAACCTACCAAAACGATGGGGAATCGAGCAATTTTTGCAGTTTGAATCAAAGTCAAAGCTTCTGATAATTCATCCAAGGTGCCGAATCCTCCGGGCATGACAATAAATCCTTGTGAATATTTGACAAACATCACCTTTCTTACAAAAAAGTAATTAAAATCCATCGAATAATTTTTGTCTATATACGGATTAAAGTGCTGCTCAAAAGGCAATTCGATGTTCAGTCCGATGGATTTCCCACCTGCATTTCTGGCTCCTTTGTTTCCCGCTTCCATAATTCCGGGTCCGCCTCCGGTGATGATTCCAAACCCCAATTGTGTGATTTTTTCGGCAATTTCTACCGCCATTTCAAAATATTCATCTTCCGGCCGCAACCGAGCGGAACCAAAAATGGAAACACACGGGCCAATTTTGGCCAGTTTTTCATAACCGTCAACAAATTCAGCCATCACTTTGAATACCATCCAGCTATCTTTCGTAATGGTTTCATCCCAAGTTTTTTCTTTAAAATGGCTTTGTACTCTTTGGTCTATTTCCAATTCAGGACCGGAAATCACTTTGGTAAGCCCTTTACCTCTTTGTATTTTTTTGCTCATAAATATTTTTATTTAAAATACTGCTCTGCTTTCAGAACAGATTGGGGACGACCGACATCCACCAATTTAGCTTGGTGTTGAAAACCATAAATATCTTCCGTTAACATCAGATCAAGATATTCTTCCATAATGGAGAACTTTCCGGTTCTTTTTATATGATTAAAAAATCGGACATCAACGCAATGTATTCCGCTGAAGGCCAGGCTTTTTAAATTGTTGTTGCCTATTGATAAACGCTGTTCTCCTGTATCCGTATTTTTCCAACCTTTCAGAAGCATTTTCTCATCAAAAAGCAGTTTTCTGGAACTCTTACGATCGGAAACTGCAAGAGTAACTAGGCTGTTTTGTTTCCGATGGAAATGCACTAAATCGCTGATTTTCATGTCAGTCAGAATATCGGCATTCATGATAAGGAAATCTTCTTCCTGAGCTAAAAACTTTTTTGCAAAAATTAAACCACCTCCAGTTTCCAGAAGTTGATCTTTTTCATGTGAAAATTCTATATGCGCACCGAAATACCGGTTTTGTTCCAAAAAATCGATAATTTGTTCTCCGAAATGGTGAAGATTGATGACGAAATCATTAATTCCGTAGGACTGCAGATACCGGATATTTCTCTCAAGAAGCGGAATTCCGTTGACTTTCATCAGGGCTTTGGGATGATGATCCGTGAAAGGGCGTAAACGAGTTCCTTTTCCTGCAGCAAATATCAGGGCTTTCATGAAAGTGAAATATTGAGTTGTGGTTGCTCATCGTGCTGAACGATTACAATGGCTTCGGGATATTTTTCCTGTATAAAAGTGGCCGTTTCTTCAGCACAAAACACCGACCGGTGTTGTCCGCCAGTACATCCGAAATTAATTTGGAGATGCTCGAAATTCCGCTCCAGATAATTCTCTATCGTGATAGAAATAAGATCTTTAATAAGTTCAAGAAATTCAGGCATTCGGGTTTTCGAGCGCAGATAATCTTGTACCGAAAGATCTTTCCCTGTTAAGGATTTATATTCTTCCTGCCTTCCGGGGTTTAGAATTCCGCGGCAATCGAAGGTAAAGCCCCCGCCGTTTCCGCTGTGATCTTTTGGAATACCTCCTTTTTTGTAGGAAAAACTATGAATCTCGATGGTTAGGCTCATGTAAAAATTATGGTTTTATATCGTTATTATAGTGGTGTATTTTTTCTAGAACAATTTCAGAATTTAAACTGAAAATCAATTTTCTAAGTTCGGGATAGCGACTCATTTGCGGCCAGTTACTTTCGACCGTATTCAAATTTTTTAAACCCTGTACAATACTTTGCCTGAAATGGGCTTTTTTCTGAATCAAACCCCGGAAACCATACGCTCCCAAAACCTGCAAAGATCGGATGAGCCGCAAAGGCATAATGGAATTTCGAAGTTGAACCTGGTCTTTTTCATCTTCAAAGAGTGAAATAAAGTACGCCAACATTTCCTGACAAAAAGATTCGGAGAAGTTGGCTTTTGCCTGATAGAGAAAGGAAATAACATCGTACATTCGCGGCCCTTCCATTGCCGATTGATAATCAATGAAATAAACATTATTTTCCGAAGTCATAATATTTCTAGCCTGGAAGTCACGAATCATGATGCTTCTCGGTCCCAGATTGGCTATTTCTTCTTCAAGGCATCTGAATTCTGTGATTAAACTCGCTTTGTGATAGGGAACTTCCAGAATATCAACAAAAAGAAATTTAAAATAATTCAGGTCATTGGAGATAGGAATCCGGTCGTAAATCGAATATTCAAACGTTTTGGAATAATCAATCCGACTGAAAGTGGCTTCCTGCATTTCAAAAAGTCTCAGCAGGGAGAGCCTCACTAAATTTTTTACACGATCGGTTAATCCTTCCGCCTCAATAATTTCGCTGAGGGTTTGATCTGCAAGATATTCCTGAATGTAAATTTTACGGTCTTCCGAAATAGCAAGAACTTTCGGCGTGTTGAGGTTCAGTTCTGAGAAAACTTCGGAAAAGTAAAAAAAACTTTCATTTTCAGCCAGATTCTCGTTGAAGGTGATAATATAGTGACTGTCTGTATTGGCTCCAACAAAGTTTTTCCGCGAAGATCCGCTCTGTGGCAGGGCTGAAAATAGCAAAGCTTTTCCCTTAATAAATTGATCAAAAAAATGACGGGCTTTTTCCAATGTGTTTCCTAAAGTACAAAGATAACAATTTGAGTTCTAATCTCTATCTTTGCAGTATGTTCAGGGAATTTCAACCGGTACTGATGGTGCTTTTAAGATTTGCGGGGATTTACCTTCTGCTTTTCTTTCTTTATCAAACGTATCTCAACCGTACCGTAGCAGATGGACTCGATCCTTTTTCACGTTCCGTAGCGCTGCAAGTGAAAACAATTCAGGAGTTTGCGGGTTTTCCTACTACGCTTTACCACGTTCCGGAACTACGAACAGAAAGATTTGCCATCAACGGAAAGTTGGTATCCCGAATGGTAGAAGGTTGTAATGCATTATCAGTGATGATTCTTTTCACGTCTTTTGTTCTGGCGTTTTACAAAGGTTTTCAAACGGTTTGGTTTGCTGTGGGCGGCATTATTTTTCTCCATTTGATGAATATTTTCAGAATCATGGGACTGAATGTCGTGTTGTACAAGTATCCTGAATATGGGAAAATAACTCACGATTATCTGTTTCCCGGCTTTATTTACGGAACAGTAGTGATTTTATGGCTTATCTGGATTCAGTTTTTTGCATTAAAAAAGAGATGAAAATCGTCCGCTGGCTTTTAGTTTTTGTAGGAATTTGTGGCTTGATGTCCGTTCGTATGGTGGAAAATCAGCTTTTCTATGATCCATTTCTTTCGTTTTTTAAAGAAGCCAATCCTGGTATTTCTTTTCCGGAATTTGACTGGTTTCCCCTCATTATAAATTATATTTCCCGATGGAGCCTGAATCTGCTTTTTTCCCTGATGATTATTCACTTTCTCTTTAATAATAAAATATGGACATTTCAGGCGGCTTTGCTGATGCTTATTTTTTTTGTCATTACCTTTGCCGTCTATCTTTATTGCATTTACACACAATTTGAGACAGGATATGTTTTTTCTTTTTATATGAGAAGATTTGTTATTCAGCCTTTGGTACTGCTGTTGATAGTTCCTCTCTTTTATTATAGGATGAAAATAAAACACAACGATGAATAAAAAAATGATAACGAATGCTTTAGCTATATCATTGGTATTTCTTTTCAGCTTTGTCCCAGCACAGGAAAGCCACGGCAGCCTTATGATTCCCGAAATTAAAAAAGAGATTAAATATAATAACGACTCGATCCCTTCTTTGATTCCCCAAAAGAGGAACGGTAAATTCGGATTTGTAAATCGGAAAGGAAAAATGCTGATCCAGCCTGAATACAGCAACGTAGGTTTTTTTACTGAAGACTGCAGTCTTCTGAATTCGCCAAATGAAAAAGCCAGACCATTCGGAACTGCAGAATATGCTTCAGTCCGTCGAAACGGAGTTGATTTCAGAATTGATAAAACCGGGAAGCGTGTATACCAGTTTAAAGATTCCGATCTGGGAAAATGCCCTTTTGAATTTAAAAAACAAAAATTCTATGCGTACGTGAAAAATGGCTTTTATGGAATTATAGAGGAAAGCAATTTTTATAATCCGGAAGATTATCGGCAATATAAGATTTATCCGCAGTACCATTATCTGCATGTCATGGAAGGAGATGATCTTGATAATCCGCTGATAATTGCTTCTTACAACGACCTGTTCGGTGTGATTGATACCAATAATAGTATCATCATACCATTTGAGTATCAGGATATCAAACGAAACTACAGTTGGAAACTTGCCAGATTGTTTGAAGTGACCAAAGACGGGAAAAACTACTTTTTTATAGATGTGAGAAATAATAGATATTAAATTTCCCAGTTATTCCAAGTATACGAGATCGTTGCCGTGATCATCATTCGGTTGTTTTAGGATTACTGCAGTTTTTGTTTTTTTCAGCAAAAGATCGATGAAAAATCCTGTTTCAAAAAATTGACGGTGAATCCCGGGAAGCAGTTCCATATAAAGATCCATTCCTACTTTGTTGTTATGCAGATCCATTTTGGTTTGCAAGGGTTCGTTCGGAAAGAGCTCTTCGTGCAAATCCGTCATTTTCTTGCACCATTTCAGGGATTTTTCCGGAGAAGAGATTTTGCTGCAGTACATCATAATCAAACAACACCACAGCGCGTGGCGGAAAGCATTGCCAATACCATCGTTAGAGTTGGTCTTGGGAAAATATTTCTGAGCCAGCGTGAAGCTTTTTACCGTAGCATAAAAACTTAACAAGGCAAAAAGAGGATGTGGAAGCACTAAGGAGAGCAGCTTCATTACCTTTTTCAGACTCAGGGTTTTCAGGGTATTAAAAAATATTTTCGCAGTTCTTCTCATAAAAAATCTCTCCCGGATGAGAGGAGAGATGACTTGTTTTATTGATTATTTTCAGGTTCCGTACAGCAGGTTCACTGTTTTGGAAACTGTTTCTTTGATTTCTGTTCTTTTCACAATGAAATCTACAAAACCTTTATCCTGGATAAATTCTGAGGTCTGGAAACCTTCCGGCAAATCCCGACCAATGGTTTCCCGAATCACTCTTGGTCCGGCAAATCCGATCAGAGCACCAGGTTCTGCCATAATTATATCGGCAGTCATGGCAAATGAGGCCGTAATTCCACCGAAAGTAGGGTCGCAGAGATAGGCAATATAGGGTAAGCCGGCTTCGGAAAGCTGCGCCAGTTTGCTCTGTACTTTGGCCAATTGCATCAGTGAGTACGTGGCTTCCTGCATTCTGGCACCTCCAGACTGGCAGATAATCATGTAAGGAAGTTTATGTTTTATACAATAATCCACGGCTCTCCGGATTTTTTCTCCCATCACAGAACCTAGCGAACCGCCGATGAAGGAGAAGTCCATACAGGATATCACCATTTCTGTTCCGTTCACTTTTCCGGTGGCATTCCGAATAGAATCAGTAAGTTTTGTTTTTGCCTTTACTTCTTTGAGGCGGTCTGAATATGATTTTGTGTCTTTGAAACCCAACATATCAACGCTTTCTACATCAGCGTCCAGCTCCGTAAATTGCTGGTTATCAAACAGCATGTCAAAAAATTCACTACTGCCAATTCTTACATGAAAACCATCTTCCGGGGAAACATAATTGTTGCGCTTCAGTTCTTCATGCTCTACAATTTTTCCGGAAGGAGTCTGATGCCAAAGCCCTCTGGGAACGTCTTTTTTATCTTCTGTAGAAGTAGTAATATTTTTTGCTTTTCTTTTAAACCAGTCAAATGCCATCTTTTGAAATTTTAAATTGAAAATTAAAGATTATAATTTTCGAGACTGCAAATTTAACTGATAAAGTTAAAATTTCCTGCAATAAATCGATTTTTATAATCTTTAATCTAAAATTACTTGAGTGTATTGATGTTGTTCAGATCTTCGAATGCCTGTACAAGTCTGGTGCTGAAAGTTTCTTCACCTTTTCTGAGCCAGACTCTCGGGTCATAAAATTTCTTGTTCGGTTTATCATCGCCATCAGGATTCCCGATCTGGGTTTTCAGATATTCTCCTTTTTCCACCATATAATCGCGGATTCCTTCCGTATAGGCAAACTGTAAATCAGTATCGATATTCATTTTAATAACACCATAATCAATTGCTTCGCGGATTTCCTCCAGTGAAGAACCGGATCCTCCGTGGAATACAAAGTTGATTGGCTTTTCGCCGGTTCCGAATTTTTCTTGAACAAATTTCTGTGAATTATTAAGGATGCTAGGAGTCAGTTTCACATTTCCAGGCTTATAAACACCGTGTACATTTCCAAAAGCCGCTGCTACCGTGAAATGTGGGGAAATGGCTTTCAGTCTTTCATAAGCGTAGGCAACTTCATCGGGCTGCGTGTAGAGTTTTGAAGAATCAACTCCGGTATTGTCCACACCGTCTTCCTCTCCGCCCGTTACACCAAGTTCTATTTCCAGAGTCATCTGCATTTTGGCCATTCTTTCAAAATATTTGCAGGAAATGTCCATATTCTCTTCAATGCTTTCTTCGGAAAGATCCAGCATATGAGAAGAATAGAGAGATTTTCCTGTTTGTCTGAAAAATTCTTCGTTGGCATCCATTAATCCGTCAATCCAAGGAAGAAGTTTTTTGGCACAATGGTCAGTGTGAAGAATTACTGTGGCTCCGTACGCTTCTGCCAGTGTATGAATATGTTTTGCACCGGCAATTCCGCCCAGAATGGCAGATTTTTGTCCATCTCCGCTCAGACCTTTTCCGGCGTTGAATGCGGCACCGCCATTGGAAAACTGAATAATAACAGGTGAGTTCAGTTTAGCTGCCGTTTCCATCGTGGCATTCACGTTGCTGGAGCCAATGACATTCACCGCAGGAAGCGCGAATTTATTTTCTTTAGCATACTGAAAAATGTCGGAAACCATTTGTCCTGTGGCAACACCTGCCGGAAACATTCTGCTCATAATTTTTTACTTTTAATGTTGAAATTTTTGGGTTATTAAATAATTCGTAAAGTTAATGAATTTTAAAGTATCAGTTTCTTTTATCTTGTCCCCAAAGCAGTTTTTGGCGAATGGTTTCATAAAAACTGAGGTGGTCGGGCTGAATTAGCAAAATTTTAAAAGGCGCTTTTCTGATCACCAGTTCGGTTTCGGTATCTACATGTACCAAACGCGAATCCAGCGAAAGTGAAAACTGCGATACCCGGCTTTTTACCCGCAGCCGGAATTCTGAATGATCATTGACTATGAGCGGCCGTACGTTCAGATTGTGGGGTGCAATTGGCGTGATCACAAAGTTTTCATTTTCGGGTGAAATGATGGGCCCGCCGCAACTCAGGGAATAAGCTGTAGAACCTGTAGGCGTGGAAATAATGACCCCGTCTCCCCAGAAAACGTTCAAAAATTCATCATTAATATAACTGTCCACCGTGATCATAGAGGTGGTTTCCTTTCTGGAAATGGTAATATCATTGAGAGCGAAAGGAAAAAAAGAAGGTATTTGCGGAGAAACGATTTCGATGACTGATCTTTTAGAAATTTTGTAATTTCCTTTCAGCAGACTGTCGAGTTCCAAAAAAATCTGTTCTTTGGTAAAGCTGGCGAGGAAACCCAATCTTCCGGTATTAACACCGACAATCGGAATTTCTGAGTCCTGAATAAATAAAAGTGAAGTGACCAGAGTGCCGTCGCCACCAAAAGTAAAAAAAAGTTCTACTTCCTTTCTCAGTAAATCCTCTTTGGAAGAAAAGGTTTCCATATCTTTTGAAAACTGTGCTGCAATCTCTGCGTGCAAAACCGGAACTACTTTTCGCTGATCCAGTTCAGAAATGAATTTACTGAGATAAAAATACGTAGCCAGATCATTTTTCTGGGTGTAGATTGCAACTTTCATTTTTTAAAATTCAAGATATTTTTGAAAAAAACCAAAACGGTCTTTCAGCAAGTCTTCCTTTTCGTCACTATAATGCTTTTGTACCACATTGTAGCCATACCTTTCAAAAGTTTCATCCACAGAACTCAGAGTTTCCCCACTTATTTTCATGGTGATCCAGAAATTATCTTCATGAATGGCACTCACATAACAACCGTAGATTTTTGCATTATTCTCTTCTACTATTTTCGCAATTTCTGTGAAAGAGTAGTGTTTGGAAGTCGTTTGAACCGTCAGTATCGCACCATTTTCAGAGAAAAGAGGATATTTAGAGAATTCATTAAAAATATCGTCGCAGGAAATGTATCCCAGGTATTTCTCGGTTTTTCCGATAACAGGAACAACATTGGTATTGAAAATATGAAAAAGTTTAACCGTATCCAAAATACTGCCGTCTTCCACGATGGCAAATTTATCGTAATGGAGTTCCAGCGTGCCCAGGCTGCCTTCCGGGCTTTCTTCCAAAAAACTCTGGCTTAGCGCCCCACAGTATATTCCTTTCTTTTTTATGAAAATATGAGAATATCCAAATTCTTTAGCCATCTCCGAAGCTTCTTCTATGGAATCTGAAGTACTGAAAGCTGGATAATCCTTCGAAACATAGTCTTTAATAAACATTAGGCTAAAATACGAAAAATTACAGAAAGGACATTTTGGAATACGGTAAAATATTACCGCAGCCTTATGATTTTCGCCAATAACTGGTCCGGGCTTATTTTAGCTTTTTGAAAAACTCCCACATCGCAATTCCTGCACATACTGAAACATTGAGGGAATGTTTGGTTCCCAACTGAGGAATTTCAAGGAAAGCATCATAACTGCCGAA
>JAEYOX010000033.1 GCA_023411265.1 Bacteroidota bacterium
GAACTACCATTATGGGATATGGATTGATTTTGGTAAATAAGAACAAAATGGAACTCCTTTCCCTTCATGAACTTATTCTGAAAAAATATCCTAATCACGAGACCAAACTAAAGTATATTTTTGATAAAACTTTGGCACTGATTGATGAATATCATCCGGATGAAGTGGCCCTAGAAGCTCCGTTTTTTGGAAAAAATGTACAGAGCATGTTAAAATTGGGACGTGCACAAGGCGTTGCGATGGCGGCCTCGCTTTACCGAAATATTCCCATCACCGAATATTCCCCGAAAAAAGTAAAAATGGCCATCACAGGAAATGGAAATGCCAGCAAAGAACAAGTCGCAGGAATGTTGCAAAATCTTCTGAATCTGAAAGAATATCCCACAAAATATCTGGATGCTACAGATGGATTGGCAGTGGCAGTGTGTCATCATTTCAATTCGGGAAATGCTGTGGGCGAGAAATCCTATTCCGGCTGGGCAAGTTTCCTGAAACAAAATCCCGATCGCATCAAGTAATTTACTGATAAAATTATTTTACTTTACAGAAAAACTTCCACACAATTTACTTGGTTAAACATAATACTGTTTGTAACATTGTTCCGTTTTTTAAGACTTATCTTGCAATAAAAAATTGAAAATGAATCGAACAAATTCCCCGTTGTCCCGCCACAAGATGAACTGGTTTCAGAAATTCATGCTGATCTGTTCCGGAGGAAATCTTCATATCCTTAGAAAAACACCTTCCGAATGGAACAAATTTTCAGGAATTGGCGGCGTAATTTTATTTACCGCAGTTTTCGCTTCGCTATCCGGAGGTTATGCACTGTACACGATCTTTGACAATATCTGGTACGCCATAGGTTTTGGAATATTATGGGGACTGATGATCTTCAACCTCGACCGATATATTGTTTCATCCATCAAGAAAACGGGAATCTGGTCGAATCAGCTTGTCATGGCGATTCCCAGACTTATTCTGGCTGCTTTTTTGGGAATTATTATTTCGAAACCGCTGGAACTTAAAATTTTTGAAAAAGAAGTTAACAAACAATTAAATACCATTATCCAGCGCAACAAAGCGCAACTTCAGGCTGAAATGAACGCCAGAATTATGCAACAAAGCGGACCTTTCGAACAGGAAAAAAAACAAATCAACACAAAAATTCAGGAATATCAAAAAGCGTTTGATTTCGCAGCAGCTGAACTCGAAAAGGAAATTCTAGGAACTAAAACCAATCTTACCTCCGGAAAAACCGGATATGGAACCAATGCAAAAAGGAAAGAAATCCTCAAGGAACAGAGACGTACCGATTTAGAAAACTATCAAAAACAAATAACGCCCCGTCTGAATTATCTGGACAAAGAAATTTCAAAAGTGTACACCGATATTGAAACTGAGAGAGATAAAACCGAAACCGCCGAAGACCGTTTTAACGGTTTTGCGGCGCGGCTTCAGGCTTTGGATGAATTGGGGAAAAATTCATCCGTCATTGCAACGGCTTCCATGTTCATTATGGGATTGTTTATTTGTTTGGAAATATCCCCGGTTTAAAACTGATTTCTTCCGTTGGACCTTATGACCAACTTTTGGACAAAACCGAAAATGATTTCCGGTTGTATGCCAAAGAAAAAATGGAAAAGGGCAACACTGCTACTGATTTTCGCATTTCCAAATTCCGGAAAGATACCGATCACTATTCTGCCTGATTCTTCATAATAAAACCTGCAGAAAGACGATACTTCCTACAGGTTTAAAAAAAAACACAAATTGACTATAATTTATTTACGGTTTCAGCGACGCCGGCAGCATTCACGGTTCCTTCTGCTTGGCTCACCATTTCCCCTTCTTTATTAAAGACAGTAATAATATTGGAATGAGAGAAAACAACCGGTGAAATTTTCTTGTATTTTACAGCTAAAACATTGGCAAGTTCGCGGGTAGATTCTTTATCACTTCTGAGATAGATCCAGGGTTTCCCATAGATATTTCTGGCTTTCGCATATTCTTTCAGAACTTCAGGCGTATCATTTTCCGGATCAATGGTGACCATCACTAATGATGTTTGCTTCAGTTTCTCCTTGTCAATCTGGGTGTAAATATTCTGCATATCAGCTACCAACATCGGACACGCTGTCTGACAACTGGTGAAGATCAGTACAACGACAAGATTTTTACCCTTCAAATCTTTAAGTTGTAATTCCTTTCCCTCCTCATTCTGCCATTTAGAATCCAGCAAAAAAATGGAATCTGCGGAAATTTCCTCTTCAGAAACAGTTTTCTCCTGACAGGAAAATAATAAAACCGAGAAAAATAAAAGAATGATTAACTGTTTCATTTCAGAAATTATTGATTAATATCTATCGCACATCTGAAACCCAGATTGGCCACTGTATAATTCGCTTTCAAGCTGGATCTGAACGCATACCGTATAAAGGCAGCATAATTCAGAACGTCCGTTACACTGGTTGCTGACGCTGCACAAAACAGACCCTTATCGTCCACTTTCCCGTTTCTGGAATCGGAAGTTGACATGATGGAATTAAAATCACTCGTCCATTCCCAAACCAAATCGAACATATTGTAAACGCCCCAATAATTGGGAGCCGAATGTTTCACGGGATTTTTTTCCCGCAATTTCACATGATAGAGATTAATGATATTTTCAGAATAAGAAACTTTATCGCGAGCATTCGCCAACTCTTCATCGGCCATCGCAACAAATTCCCATTCATCCAAAGTGGGGAGTCTTTTACCTACACTTTTTGCATAAGCCTTTGCCGCAAACCAGGAAACATAGGTTACGGGTGCATCAGGGTTTGCATTTTTCGGAAGCGTTTCGTCGTCTTGCCATTCCTGAAGATAAGTTTCATCTGCAAAAATAGTTTTCACATTGCTGCGTTTCCATTGCGGATTTTTCTTTACAAATTCCAGAAATTCTCGGTTGGTTACCTGTCTTTCATCCAAAAGAAAATGGTCTACCTCTACCAGTGTGCTGTCTTCTCCATAAAAGGGTTGATATTTTCCGCCTTTTATAGGAATCATCTTCACATCTGTTTGAATTTGAACTAATTCAGAAGCTTCTGTAACGGAAGTAATTTCTTGTTGCGAACTGAAATTTTCACATGAAAAGAGCAAAAAGAAACCACCAGCAATCAAAAATATTTTCAAAAGTTTAATCATAGTTGCTTCTTTTTTCTCTAACACAAGTGAAGATTTAATTTATTTTACTTTATTAAAAACTTTAGGATTTTTTTCACCTGTAACCACAAGTTTTCCGATGGCCCCTTTGTGGAATGCTCTGAAAATCGAATGGTCAACAAGAATATATTCACCAGGTTCTTCTACTTTAAATTCTACGATTACGGCTCCTCCGGCAGGAATAAGCGTGGTTTGTACATTTTCATTTATTTTGCTTCCACCTTCTACATACACGCGGTCAAAAATTTCTCCGATAACATGGAAGGATGATGCGAGATTTGGTCCTCCGTTTCCAATAAAAAGACGGACCGTTTCACCTACTTTCGCCTGTAGTGCATTTTCGCCCATCAAGGAATTCTTTTTCCCGTTGAATACAACATAGGTTGGCTTTTCATCTACCCCTTTATCTTGATCAAATTCCTGAAATCCTTTTTCGTCAGTTTTTCCTTTGGTATAGAAATCACCCTGCATAATGTAATATTCGCGATCTACTTTTGGAAGTCCACCTTCTGGTTCTACGAGGATCATTCCATACATCCCGTTGGCGATATGCAAAGCAACAGGAGCTGCAGCACAATGGTACACATAAAGACCAGGATTTAAGGCTTTAAATGTGAAAATTGCTTCTTTACCAGGAGCTACGTTGGTTGCCTCGGCACCACCACCAGGACCATTCACAGCATGAAGATCGATATTGTGTGGCATTACACTGTTGCTAGCGTTTTTAAGTCTCAGTTCAACTTCATCGCCCACTCTTATTCTGATAAAAGTTCCGGGAACAGTATTATTAAAAGTCCAGAATTTATACGTTACTCCATCCGCCAGTTCCTGCTCGATTTCTGTGGCTTCAAGGTTTACAATAATTTTTTTGGCACCGCGATTTCCTACAGGTTCCTGAACGAATGGCGGAGCGAGAGCTTTTTGCGTTTCAGGTTCGCCACTTACCTGAATATCCATAGTATTTACCTTGGAAGACGATGATTCCGGGCTTGCTGAGCTTTGTTTGCAAGCCTGAAGTGTCAGTAATGCAAACGCCAAAAGGCCTAAGATTTTTTTCATTATGATTTGATTTTTTTATTAACATTTTTTAAACAGGACAAAGTTATCCTATTTAACTGTTTTATGAAAAAAATTGTTCCTGAGATATATCATTCTAAAGCCGAAAAGAACGACCTTTTGAGATTATTTTAGAAACACTAGAAAGAAAATATGAATTTTCAAAGAGATGAATATTTCCGTATCAAAACTGCAGGGGCGGGAAAAAATTAAAATGAATAATTGGGAGCTTCCTGCGTAATAATCACATCATGTGGATGGCTTTCCTTAAGTCCGTTTCCTGTGATCATGACCATTTTAGAATCGTTTTGCAGAGCTGCAATATCTTTAGCTCCGCAATATCCCATTCCTGCCCGGATTCCTCCCGTAAGCTGGAAAATAACATCTTCAAGTTTGCCTTTGTGCGGAACTCTCCCTTCGATACCTTCCGGAACAAATTTCTTAGCCTCACTTTGGAAATATCTTTCTTTGCCGCCTCTTTTCATTGCAGCCAAGCTTCCCATTCCCTGGTAAGATTTGAATTTTCTACCCTGAAAAATAATTTCATCTCCTGGAGCTTCGTCCGTTCCGGCTAAAAGCGATCCCAACATCACAGCTCCTGCGCCGCTTGCGATGGCTTTTACAATATCGCCTGAAAGTTTGATACCGCCATCTGCGATAACGGCAACGTTCCGGGTTTTCGCATATTCAAAAACATTATAAATTGCTGACAGCTGAGGAACACCCACACCTGCAACCACTCTTGTAGTACATATTGAACCCGGGCCAACACCAACTTTCAACACATTTGCTCCAGCTGCAATCAGATCTTTTGCGGCTTCTGCAGTAACAATATTTCCACCGACAATATCAAGATCAGGAAATGAATTTCTTATTTCTTTTACTTTATCCAAAACTCCTTTGGAATGGCCGTGAGCCGAATCTACAGCTATAATATCAACACCTCCTTCTACAAGCGCCGCAACTCTTTCCATGGTATCTTCGCCCACGCCAACTCCGGCTCCGACTAATAACCGGCCGTTCTGGTCCTTATTGGCGTTCGGATATTCCATTTGATTATCAATATCTTTAATGGTAATCAACCCCACCAAACGGTAATCCTGATCTACAATCGGCAGTTTTTCTACGCGATTTTCGAGAAGAATTTTCTTGGCATCTTCAAGAGTGGTATTTTTTCCTGAAGTGATCAAATGATCTTTTGTCATTAGTTCTTCCACCTTCATTTCGAGATTTTCCTGATATTTCACATCACGGTTGGTAATAATTCCGATCAGTTTGTTGTCGGAATTCACCACGGGAAGTCCCGAAATTTTAAACCGCGACATCAGTTCTTTTGCTTCTGCCAGCGTATGGTCTTTAGACAGCGTTACAGGATCGGCGATCATTCCATTTTCGGAACGTTTCACTTTATTGACGTGAGAAGCCTGCTCTTCTATCGTCATATTTTTATGGATAAAACCCAAACCACCAACTCGTGCAAGAGCAATAGCCATATCCGATTCGGTAACGGTATCCATAGCCGCCGAAACGATGGGAACGTTCAGAGTAATTTTATCAGTAAGTCGGGATTTTAAAGAAACCTGATTAGGTAGAACTTCAGAATATGAGGGAATAAGAAGAACATCATCGAAAGTGATGGCCTGTTCCGTAATTTTGTTATGAATAGACATCTTTACTTTCTTGACAAAATTACTGCATTTATTTTGATTTTGAAAATTTTTATTGGACTGCTTTCATCAAAATGTGTTATCGTAAGCGATTTTAATACTGATTAAAAATATATTCCAGTAATTTTTTATCGGAATCAGAAAGAGTTATTTTTCTTCTCATCATCGCTTTTTCAGCGACTTCAAGTGCTTTTTCCAATTTGAACTTTTCGTCGCCTTTCATACCGCCCCAACTGAAATTCTCCACTAGATTCGGAGGAAATCCGGTTTTAAAAATATTGGCTGCAATTCCCACTATCGTACCAGTGTTCAACTGAGTATTAATGGCTGTTTTTGAATGGTCCCCCATTATTAATCCTGCAAACTGAAGCCCTGTATCGGCAAATTTCTTCAACTTATAATTCCACAGTTTCACGGTAGCATAATTATTTTTCAGATTGGATGAATTGGTATCTGCACCTAAATTGCACCATTCGCCAATGACAGAATTTCCGATAAATCCATCATGCCCTTTATTAGAATATCCGAAAATCACAATATTATTTACTTCACCGCCTACTTTGCAATGTGGCCCGATGGTGGTAGCCCCGTAAATTTTAGCTCCCAGATTAAATTTCGATTCTTCGCAAAGCGCAATGGGGCCGCGAAGATGGCAGCCTTCCATAATTTCAGCATTTTTCCCTATGTATATTTTTCCCGTTCTGGTATTTAAAGTTGAAAACTCAATCTGGGCACCTTCTTCAATAAAAAGATCTTCCGGATTTCCCAGAAACCCATTGGTAGAAGATAATGGCTGCGAGTTTTTTCCTTCAGTTAACAATTCAAAGTCAAAATCAATAGCAGCCTCATTACAGGAAAACAAATCTGTCGGCTGCCTGAAAAATAAAAGTTCCTCGGAAATATCCGTCATTTTCTCAATCTGGCTCAGCGTGAAATTTTCCATATTCACTTTTGCCGCCAACAATTCGTCCTGATATACCAAGGCTTCCCCTTTCTGCAGGTTTTTAATTTGCTGAAGAATATCTGGTGTTGGCAGAAAATTCGGAACAAGAAATAAACTTTCTTTTTCCTCAGGTTTTGGAAATTTTTCTTGGAGAAAGTCTTCTGTTAAGTAAGTAACTTCATCGGCATCCAACAATTTTCTCCAACGTTCGGCGAAGGTTAAAATTCCGCAACGCATTTCGGCTACGGGGCGCGTAAAAGTAAGCGGAAGAAAATCTTCCCAATATTGAGCGTCTGAAAAAACAAGCTGCATCATTATGAATTTTGAAAATTAAGATAATGGTGGAAAAGATATTCAAAAATACACAAAAAAGCCTTTCCCGACGTGGAAAAGGCTTTTAAAATATTCCTGAATAAGAAATTTATTTTGCAAATTTCTTGTATTTGTTCAT
>JAEYOX010000082.1 GCA_023411265.1 Bacteroidota bacterium
GGATTCAACTGCTGAACAGCAATGAGGAAGTGGTGTACAGCAGATACACGGATCAGGCAAATGTGAAATTCGACATTGTAAAACCCGACGAATATTTTGTGAGAATCCTGGTAGATAACAACGGAAACGGACTTTGGGAAGGTGCAGATTTTCAGAATGAAATTTTTGCCGAAGATGCTTATATCTTTTATAAAAAAATAAACGCGCGTCCCCTGTGGGAAATTGTAGAACCCTGGGATTTGACAGATCCCCGAAAACTGGATCCGCAGAAGCCGGCTGCTCCTGCTGCACAGCAAAATCCTACCACCACACCCCGTACTACAACGCCGAGAAATACCAGTTCACCGTTACAAACGACGCCTCAGCAAAGGCCGCAACTTCAGAGAAGATGATAAAAAAACCCGGAAAAATAATACTTTGGATTATCGCCATTTTTGCCGTCATACAACTGATCCCGATCGACCGTGCCAATCCACCGGTAGATCCTGAAAAGGATTTTATTCAGGTGATGAGCACACCTCCTAAAATATCAGGACTTTTGAAAAGAGCCTGCTACGACTGTCATACTTATGAAACAAAATACCCACGCTACGCCTATATTGCGCCGGTTTCCTGGTCGGTAAAGCACCATATCAATGAAGGGCGCGAGCATGCTAATTTTTCGATCTGGGGAAAATATAATCAGGATCTGAAAAAAAACATGCTTGAAAAAGCAGTTGCCAGTATTGATTCCCGTAAAATGCCCATTCCCGGATATATTGTCTATCATCCCGAAGCCGATCTTTCTGAAGTGGAACGCCAAATGCTGATCAAGTATTTCACAGAATTGCTGAAGACAGAAGCGTACCGTTGAAGTAACGGCTGTCTTTTTACAACCTCTTTTTATCTGCATTTCACAAGATTCTAATCAATAATTTTGAGTAATTTTGAAAAAAATCTGTAATATGACTTTTAAAAATCTCTGTATTGGTTCAGGAATTCTAATGTTAGCTTCCTGTACTTCACAAACTATGAAAATAACCCCTTCCTATCCCGAGACCAAAAAAATTAAGCACAGCGATACCTATTTCGGTATAAATGTGGAAGATCCTTACCGCTGGCTGGAGGATGACCGTGCTGCAGACACCAAAGATTGGGTACAGCGCCAAGCGGCTTTCACGGGAGATTATCTTTCGAAGATACCGTTCCGGGATGATTTGAGATCTCAGCTTAAAAATATCTGGAATTATGAAAAAGTTTCAGCTCCATTTAAAGAAGGTGATTATACTTATTTCTACAAAAATGACGGCTTGCAGGCACAATCAGTGCTCTATAGGACAGATAAGAACGGAAAAACAGAAGTTTTTTTGGATCCAAATAAGTTTTCATCAGCTGGAACTACTTCCTTAGCCGGAGTTTCTTTCAACAAAAAAGGAAATCTGGTAGCCTATCGAATTTCTGAAGGCGGATCGGATTGGAATAAAATCATCATCATGGATGCGGTGAGCAAAAAACAGATTGATGAAACCTTAGTGAACGTAAAGTTTTCAGGAGTCTCATGGCGCGGTGATGAAGGTTTTTATTATTCCAGTTATGACCAGCCGGACGGAAGTGCACTTTCAGCTCAAACCGATACCCACAAAATTTATTTCCACAAACTGGGAACTCAGCAGAAGCAGGATGAACTCATCATAGGTGGCGAAAATTTTAAAAGAAGATACCTGTCCGCAGGAGTTTCTGATGATCAGCGTTTTTTGATACTCAGCGCAGCCAATGCCACCAACGGTAATGAACTATACATCAAAGATCTCAAGAACCCGAAATCTGATTTTATCGCTGTACAAAAAGGGTTCGATTATAACACGGATTTTGTTCACAGCAAAGGCGACATTATTTATATGATGACCGATAAGAATGCACCGAACCGAAGACTGGTAAAAGCAGACATTAAAAATCCTACTGTGTGGACAGACGTAATTCCTGAAACTGAAAATGTACTGAGTGTTTCCACTGGCGGCGGATATTTTTTCGCAAGATATATGAAAGATGCCGTCACTTCTGTAAAGCAGATTGATGAAAACGGCAATGCAGTTCGTGATATTCAGCTTCCGGGAATTGGAACTGCAGGTGGATTTAGTGGAAAAGAAACGGAAAAAGAATTGTATTATTCATTCACCAATTACATTACACCGGGAACCATATATAAATATCAGGCAGACACCGGAACATCCACTGTTTACTATCAGCCAAAAGTGAATTTTGATCCGAAACAATATGTTTCTGAACAGGTTTTTTATACCTCTAAAGACGGCACCCGTATTCCAATGATGATTTCTTATAAAAAAGGATTGAAGAAAGACGGAAAAAATCCAACCATTCTCTATTCCTACGGAGGATTTAACATCAGTTTGCAGCCATCATTTTCAGTCGTGAATGCAATCTGGATGGAAAACGGAGGCATCTATGCCGTTCCCAATATCCGCGGTGGTGGCGAGTACGGAAAAAAATGGCACGATGCCGGAACTAAAATGCAGAAGAAAAATGTTTTTGATGATTTTATAGCAGCTGGCGAATACTTACAACAGAATGGCTATACCTCCCCTGATTATATGGCACTTTCCGGCCGTTCCAACGGTGGACTTCTAGTAGGTGCTGTGATGACGATGCGTCCGGATCTTGCGAAAGTAGCTTTCCCGGGAGTTGGCGTTTTGGATATGCTTCGCTATAATAAATTTACGGCCGGAGCAGGTTGGAGCTACGACTACGGAACTGCTGAAGACAGCCGGGAAATGTTTGAATATTTGAAATCGTATTCTCCGGTGCATAACGTTAGAAAGGGCGTTTGCTATCCTTCTACTATGGTGATTACGGGTGATCACGACGATCGTGTGGTACCTGCACACTCCTTCAAATTCGGAGCTGAACTACAGGAAAAACAATCGTGCAAAAATCCGGTTTTAATGAGAATTGAAATCAATGCCGGCCACGGAGCAGGAAGAAGCACAGACCAGGTGATTGGAGAAAATACCGATCTTCTCAGCTTCGCACTCTATGAAATGGGAGTAAGAAACCTGAAGCCGTAATATATTCATCCAAGAAAAATGCCTTTCATTTTTTGAAAGGCATTTTTTATGGGATTACTCCTATGCTTATTACTCTTCCAACCAGCCTTTTTCGCCAAAGTAATTTCTGAATTTTTGAATCTTGGGGCCAACCACAGCACTGCAATAAGGCGTGTTAGGATTGGCTGAATAATATCCTTGATGATAGGTTTCCGCAGGCCAGAATTTTTCTAATTTGGCGATTTCAGTAACATATTTCCCCGCCCATTTTCCGGATTCTTCAGATTTTCTTACGGCATCTTCCGCTTTTTTCTGTTCCGTTTCATCTTTATAAAAAATAACCGAGCGGTATTGCGTTCCGATGTCATTTCCCTGGCGGTTAAGCTGGGTAGGATCGTGAAGGAAAAAGAAGACCTCCATAAGTTGTTCATACGAAATAATTTTCGGATCATAGGCGATTTGTACCACTTCGGCATGTCCGGTTTCGCCGGTGCAAACTGCTTCATAGGTAGGATTTTCCACTGTTCCGCCGGAATATCCGGACACCGCTTCATGTACGCCTTTGAGCATATTAAAGCAACTTTCAACGCACCAGAAACACCCGCCGCCAAATACAATATATTCCAGATTATTTTTATCCATAATTAAATTTTTAATAGGAGGCTGATTCTTTTCCTGCCCGTTACAGGAAATCAGCAGAAAACACAATACCGATAAAAGAAATTTTCGCACGTAAGTATAACGTTTTCTGTTCTGTTTTATTTGAAAAAAACTGAAACCTTATTCTGTAAAAGATTGCCCTTCTGCGTGTGCAGTGCCAGCAAAGAAATTTTCCAGTTCCTGTAAAGTTTCAGGATTTGTTTTGATGTCTTTCACGACTACACCTTTATTCAGCAGCACAATTCTGTTGCTTACTTCGGTAGTATGTGCCAGATCATGGCTGGAAATAAGGAAGGTAACCTGCTCTTTCTGAGACCAATCTCTGATTAATTTTTTTAGTTTAATCTGCGTAGAAGGATCCAGATTCGCAAAAGGTTCATCCAGAATAATAATTTCCGGCTTCCCGATCAATGCTCCCACAATACCTACTTTTTTTTGGTTTCCTTTAGACAGGTCTCTGATGTATTTTTTTGCATTCAGAATTTCTCCGTTGAAAAAATCTGTAAATTGTTTCAGAAACTCGTCCACTTCCGGTTTCGACTGACCGCGAAGTTCACCAAGAAAATAAAAATATTCTTCAGGTGTAAGATAACCTATTAGGAAACTTTCATCAATAAATGCTGATGTTCTGTTTTTCCATTCTTCAGATTCATTCACTTTCACGCCTGCGATGGTAACAGAACCTGAACTGGGCTGTATTAAATCCAGTAACAGGGAGAATAATGTTGTTTTTCCGGCGCCATTATTTCCTACTAATCCAAAGCTTTCGCCTTTAGGAATCTCAAGATGAGGAACATCCAACACTTTTTTGTCACCGTACACTTTAGATATATTCTGAATTACAATCATTTTATTACTTTTTAAATTACGACTATACTGTTTTTTTAAATGCTTCCAAGGTTGAATATTTCTCGGTTCGGTACGCTTTTACAATTTGATCAAAAATGATATTGCGCATCAGAAAACCGATGAGTCCCAACAAAGCCAATGCCCCTACTGCAGCATACATCCCGACAAGATATTTCATTCCTGCAAAAACGATCATCGGCAACAGCAACTGAGGAATCATCATGAGCATCACCTTCATATTAAAATTATTTTTGCTGCCTCCGCTGAAACTTTTCGTACTGGAGTCCAAATCCACCGGTTGCTTATTAAACGCGCCGGCCAATAGCGTAAGGTAGGAATTCACCCCGAGATTATACAGACCGCCAGCCACAATAGTAAGATAAACTTCCCAGCCAAAAAAAAGATACGCCGTAGAAAGAAGCATAGAAATGACTATCCCAATAATGATGAGCGACCATTTAGCCTTAAGGTACTGTTTGTAAGGAACATTCTGTGTCATCATCAGCGGATAATAAGAACTATCCCAGGCAGGAACTCTTTGCCCGAACATCATCATAAAACCTCCGGTAACAAAAATGGCCGCAAATAGTCTCATAAAATCTGTTTCGTATAATGAGTTAAAGAAAAGCAAACCGTAAAAAAGAAAAAAAAACCCTGATAACAAAGCAGCACGCGCGGCTTTGCTTCTTTTCAACAAGCGGACATCATTGTTCAGAAATGTCCCGATGACACCGAATCTGTTTAGAAATTCTATATTTTCAGTTTTGCCTTCTGCTTTTTTTAATTCAAGACCCTGATCCAAATAGAAATTTTGCCTGATCACTTTATGAGTAAAATAAGCGGCTGCTCCTGCGAGCAAAACTGGAATTAAAAACAACCCCGGAATACTGTACAAACTATAAAAAATCGCCTCTGAAAACTGAGTCAGCTGAATAACACCATAGTATTCAAGAACCCCAAATACAATCATGATTCCTGCGACGGAATAAAAAACAGTATTTTTCCCGTTCAGCAAAATATTAAGGAAATTATTGAAATAAAATATAAACAGAATCCCGATCACGAACATCAATACACCTGCGAAACTGAATCCATCGATGACAAGTAAAACTGCAAAAGGAATCAGAAACAGAAGATTTCCCCAATTGAAAAAGTGAGAAAAGGTTTTCAGAATAGTGTAGTTCACCAATGTGTTTTTCGAAATGTTCTGGGCTAAAAATGGTTTGATGTTTTCAGTAGGCATTTGTTGAATAAAATACCGGAGCACCAGATCGAGTGCCCAATAATACAGGAAAAAACGACAAAACAAAAGAAAAGGATCAATTTGAAACTCTTCTTTGGCTAAGAAAAATAGCAGAAACGGCAACGCCATCAGCATCACAGCAAAATACACCATACCGAAAAACATCAGGATTCGTAGGGCTAAATTGGTCCCAAATTGTGGATTGCGTAAAAAATTTTTAATTTCTAACCGTAGTAAACGTCGGTACATAACATTTTTTTTGATAAGTCAATATAAAACAAAAAATGTTACAGAAAAAAAAGATTAAGGAAAATTATTTCATCAGTTCGGCTGCCTGTTGCAGTGCAGCATCCGTAACTACAGAGCCGGACAAAAGCTGTGCAATTTCCTGAAGTTTCTGGTTGGGATCAAGATGAACAATCTGAGTTTGAGTTTTACCGGCAATTTCGGTTTTAATTACTTTGTAATGCGCATCACCCTTTGCGGCCACCTGCGCCAGATGCGTAATCACGATGAGTTGCAGATCTCCGGCCATTCCGCGCATCACGTTGCCCATTTCCTCAGCGATTTTACCGGAAACTCCGGTATCAATCTCGTCCAGAATCAAAGTAGGAAGTTCGGCATTTTCAGCCATAATTTTTTTGATGGCGAGCATTACCCGAGATCTTTCCCCTCCGGAAACTGCGTGCTGAATATTTTTCATCGGAAATCCGGAATTGGCCTGAAAAAGGATTTCAATTTTGTCCTTACCGAAAAAGTTAAATGAATCGGCAGGCGTCAGTTGTACTTTTATTCTGGCTTTCTTCAAACCAAGCTGGTCCAGAAGTGCTTCCATTTTGTTTCCGAATAAATCCGCCGCAGCCAGTCTGTTTTTTGAAATTATAGCAGTTTGCCGGCTCATCCGCTGATAAAGATCAGCCAGCTTTCTTTCTGTAGTTATAATCCCGTTTTCCAGATCGGCAAAATTGCTTTGTTCAGCATTCAGTGCGTCCCGAATACTGATCAATTCCTGAATCGAACTGACATTATGTTTCAGAAAGAGCAGATTGATTCTGTTGATTTTAACACTCAGTTCTTCATAGAGTTCCTGGTTGATGTCAATCTGCTCCGCTTTGTTCTGAAGTTCAAATAAGATGTCTTTCAGTTCCACAAAATTCTCATCAAACCGTAAGGCCAGTTCAGTAAACTCATGGGAAAGCCCTGCTACTTTTGAAAGCCGGTTTTTGGAATCCAGCATCGCATCCAGAATTCCAATTTCTTCAGCATCGAAACGTGCGAAAATCTGTGCTAAATTGTCCGAAATAGTTTCGGCATTTTCCTGAGTAGAAATTTTCTGCTGCAAGTCTTCCAAATCAGTTTCATCCAAATTTGCTTCCTGAAGCTCAGACAAAATAAAAGACTGATAATCCGACTCTTTATTGCCGCGCTGCAGTTGCAATTTCAGGTCGGTCAGTTTTTTTTCAAGCAGTTTCGCTTCAGAAAAATCTTTTTGATATTGTTTTGTAAGAAGTTTGTTTTCGGAAAGTCCGTCCATAATACCGAACTGATATTCTTCTTTAAAAAGATCGGAAGTTTCAAACTGCGAGTGAATATCCACAAGCTTTCCGGAAAGCTGTTTCAGAATATCCAGTGTTACGGGAATATCATTCACAAATGCCCTGGATTTCCCTGAGGGAAGGAGTTCTCGGCGGATAATGGTTTGAGGTTCAAAATCAAGATCGTTGTCCTCAAAAAACTCTTTCAGATTCTCTGATATTGAAAACTCAGCTTCCACAATGCTTTTGACTTCGGCTTCGGACAGGGATTTTACATCTGCTCTTTCGCCCAGGATCAATCTCAAGGCACCCAGAATAATAGATTTTCCTGCTCCGGTTTCGCCGGTAATCACCTGCAAACCTTCACTTAAAGAAATTTCAAGCGAATCAATAAGGGCAAAATTCCGGATAAAAATTTTTGAAAGCATTCAGAAACCGTTTCAATGTGAGTAAATCTATTGAGCCTGTAAATTTAAGACTTTCGGAAGGATTTAGAAAATGAAAACAGATCAGTTTCGGGAAATAAAAAGACTTGAGATCACGATCATTTCCATTTATTCCATTTGCTGTCACTATTCTTGGGAGAAAGCATCACCATCAGTTGTTTCAGGTCATTCATATTCACAGCCCCATTATTCGGTGAATCAAAAATGCTGTAGATTTCGTTTACTTTTGTATCGAGAAAAAGATTGATGGCATAGTTCTGCTGGAAGGTGTTTTCGTACTGTTTCAATTTCATCAATCCGTCTGCAATTATTTTTTTCGGGCCAGTTTGGTCTTGATTATGGAGATTATCCAGTCCGGTGCGGTGGTAGGAATAGAAAACACTCCTCAGATTATTCAGATTCGGATTGATAATTCCGTCAATCAGCGATCCCCTGCTGCGGGGCCCTTCGATGACAGACCAACCTTCAAAGCCTTTATTCATCGCATTTCTGGAGATTTGTTGTGCTTTTGTGAACCATTGTTGCCCACCCAAAGACTGGAAACTGTCAGCATCATATCCCAAAACGAGATAGGCGTAAAAACTAATAATATCGGTAAGATTTTTACCGGAAAACTGTCTCTCGTTAAAAATAAGATTTTCGTTTTCTACGTATTCAAAAACGATCTGTGTATCATTAATATTTATTAGCGGCGATTCATAAGTACTATTGAAAACCGGACGAACTGCCTGTACCACAAGGCTTCCATTGAACTTATTTCCTTCCCTCCCGGTAATAACAAAGGCGAAATTGGATTTTACTTTCTCGAAATTCTGAAGTTTCCTGCCCGTCCAGCTGGTATTGTTGATAAAATCACGAACGTTCTTCTCAAGTGTTTTAAAAACCTGCTGATTGCTACCTCCTAACTGCTGGGCATTAACAGTGACATTGGCAAAAATTTCCTGTGAAAAAGACAGCTGAACAGAGAGAAAAACGGAAAATAATATAAAAATTCTTTTCATGGATAACCGATTGAGTTTCAAAACGGAAAATTAGTCAAATTATTTTAAAAACTCATCTTCAATACAATTCAGAATATCACGTGCCACTTCTTTCTTTGATTTCAATTCAAAACTTTTTTCTGAATTTTTAGTAATGATTTTCACTTTATTAGTATCGTGCCCGAATCCGGCACCCTCTTCCCGAAGCGAGTTAAGAACGATAAGATCAAGATTTTTTTTGTTTAGTTTCATCTTTGCATTTTCAACTTCATTCTCTGTCTCTAGCGCAAAACCTGCCAATATCTGATGTTTCTTCCTTTCGCCCATCGCTTTTAAAATATCGGGATTTTTAATCAATTTCAGGGTAAGGTGATCGTCTTTCTTTTTAATTTTCTCATCAGCAATTTCCGCCGGAGCATAATCGGCCACAGCTGCACTGGCAATGGCAATATCGCAGGTTTCATAATAATCCCAGACTTTATTTGCCATTTCTCTCGCAGAAGTAACCCTGTGAATTATAATATTGGAATGTTGCGGTTTTAAAGCTGTCGGCCCTGAAATCAAAATGACTTTTGCTCCTCTCTTTGCTGCTTCATCTGCAATAGAAAATCCCATATTCCCGGAAGAATGATTTCCAATAAACCTCACAGGATCAATAGCTTCATAGGTTGGACCAGCGGTGATAAGAATCGTCTTGTCTGTTAATTTCCTTGAGAAGAAAAAGAAATCTTCCACTGCACTCAGTATGGTTTCGGGTTCTGCCATTCTGCCGGTTCCGAACAATCCACTTGCCAGCTCGCCTTCTTCCGCCGGAATAATAAAGTGTCCAAAATCTTCTGCCATTTCCAGATTCTGCCTGGTGGAAGGATGCGCATACATATCGAGATCCATCGCCGGGGCAATAAAAACGGGACATTTTGCCGACATATACGTTGCGATTACAAGATTATCACAAATTCCATGAATCATTTTCCCGAGCGTATTGGCAGTGCAGGGCGCTATCAGCATTACGTCTGCCCAAAGTGCCAGTTCCACATGGCTGTTCCAGAGGCCGTTTTTTTCAAAAAATTCTGAATAAACAGGTTTTTTTGAAAGTGTAGCTAGAGTTGCTTTGGTGACGAACTGTTCTGCGGAAGCCGTCATAATCACCTGAACCTCCGCTCCTTTCTTTATAAAATCGCGTACCAAAAGATTGATCTTATAAGCTGCGATACCTCCCGTTACAGCAATTACTATTTTTTTATTTTGAAGACTCATTTTGGTGGGAATTTTGGTCACTAATTTAGGGATTTACAATTTGTATTAAAAACAAAAAAGCCACAAAGCAGTGCTTATGTGGCTGTGTTCTGTTCCGATGATGAGAAAAGTTTAGTTTCTCTCTTCAGTTTTTCTATAGTAGATTTCATCATCCAGCCATTCGCTGATCGCTATGGAAGTAGGTTTGGGCAATTTCTCGTAATGTTTGGAAATTTCGATTTGTTCTCTGTTTTCAAATACCTCTTCTAGGGTAGCATTGTGTACTGCAAATTCATCCAGCTTGTTATGGAGTTCCGTCCGTATTTCTGCATTAATTTGTTCTGCTCTTTTCCCCATGATTACGATGGCTTCATAAATAGAACCTACGTTTTTCTCGATTTTATCGCGGTCGTAGGTGATGGTATTTATTTCTGCTTTGGAATAATCTTTTATGCTCATTTTCAACGGGTTTTTACAAATTTTAAAGTCTGCAAATGTAAGTATTATTTTTGAATTGGTAAAGTAATGGCTGGTGGTGGTGTTTGTGATTTAACACTGTCACGCATTGCCTGCTGTGTTATTTTTTCAGTTTCTGCTGCGTTTTCTTCAGCTTCTTTCTGCTGTCTCGCAAGCAGCGCAGCTTTATTATTTTCTACCTGTTGTTGTACTTTTGCAAAATTCTGTTGTTCTCTTAATAGTTTTTCTCTCAAATCAGCAGCTGTTCCAGCTTGAGAAGATCCTGGAAGTTCTTTCTCTACCTGTCTGGCAAATGCGAGGGCACTCTCTATTCTTTCCTGTTTTAGGTCGTAGATGGAGTTCATAGCGAGTTCATAACGAGATTTCAGAATCAGATCATAAATCGTAGGCCGCAGTTTCGTGGCAGGATAGTCATCCAAAACATTTTCCAAAGCAGTGTTCGCTGCTTTGTATTCTCCCATTTTGTAATATTGCTTGCCGTTTTCAAAAGCTTTAAATTCCAGCTTATAGGAAAGTTCTTCAATAAGTTTGTTGATGTTTACCCCTCGTTCTGAATTAGGATAGTTATTCAGGAAAGTCTGAAGTTCGTTGATGGCCAATTCTGTACTGGACTGATCCAGATTATAATCCATAGAACCTTCATAATAGCATAGTGCCGACATATAGGAAGCCTCTTCTCTTCTGGGATCCTGCGGAAAAGTAACTGCAAAATTCTTAAACTGATGTCCGGCAAGTTTGTAATTGGCATCATAATAATTGGCATATGCCGAATTGAAAACCACATTAGGAGCGTCGTCAGTTCCTGCTACAAGATTGGAAAGTCTTTCATAAAGCGCAATGGCTTTCGTCCATTTTTTATTAGCAAAATGCTCATTGGCAACATTCAGGATAAAGTTCTTGTCTGCACTTTTCAGGGCTTGGTCGTGCCGAGTATTACAGGATGCTACAATAAATAAAGCAATAAGAACAATAAGATATTTTTTCATAATTTTTTATGGCGAGACTCTGAAAATGATGATTTCGTCTGCCAGTCTGCAAAAATATAATTTTTTTATCAAAGGCATTGTTTTTATGAATTTTTAACGCAATTATTCCGCTACAAAACCCAACATTGTAAAAACCGACAATAAAACAGTGGATTTTATTTTCTTTTCGGCTTCTTTCAGATATTGCGCATCATCTTGGTGAGGAACGTACAACTCCACAAAATTACGGTTTCTGATTGCAAAAAGAGTGGATCCAAGAATGATCATCAACAGATCTTCCGATTTTGGCGAGAAAGTGAAAACCCCTGAAGCTACGCCTTTTTTGATCACCTCGTCCAGTTTGGAAGAACAATTTTGATAAAGAACAAGAAGATCTTCTTTCAAATGCATATTATGCCGAAGTTCCTGAGTGATAAAACCGTAAAAAAAGTTGTACTTGTACATTTGAGAAACGAGATATTTCACAATTTCTCTCATTTGCATCTCAGGTTTTCCATTAGTAATGGTTTCTGTAAATTCGGCAAAATTGAATATCGCCCGCTGCAAACGGTATTGGTACAGCTGCGACATCATCTTGGCTTTCGATCCAAAATAATAGGAAATCATGGCTACATTAATGTTCGCTTTTGTTGAAATATCTCGGATGGAAGTGCCTTCAAATCCTTTTTGAGCAATAAGTTCTTCGGCAACTTCCAGAATATGGATTTGTTTGTCAGAGAATTTTTTTCTCATTATTCATGTTTTTGTAAATTTAATCATTTCAACCGAATCTCAAGGAAATTGAAATTCTGTATTTTTGAAGATGTTTTCCTTTGATTTTCATCATCACAACAAAAGTTCTGTTTCGGGAATTTACAATGCGGAGCCGTATGAACGTCCTTCCTCAGGCATTTTTTCGGCGGGCATCCACCCGAATCAAGTTTCAGATCATAATGATGGAACAATGAAATGGCTTTATGAAACGGCAGACAACAAAAATTGTGTTGCCATCGGCGAATGCGGATTAGACGGGTTGCTTGCCACGGATTTTCATCAACAAAAAGAAATTTTTCACAGGCAAATTTTGTTAGCCAATGAATTGAACAAACCGGTTATCATCCATTGTGTAAGAAGATTTTATGAATTGATTCCTTTTAAAAAAATTGCAAAGACTCCATTGATCATTCATGGTTTTAATAAAAAAGAACAGTTGGCAAAAGATATGTTGAAACATGATTTTTACCTCAGTTTTGGGAAATCTGTTCTTCACAATTTATCTTTGCAAAAATTACTGCAGCATTTTCCGGTGAATAAAATGTTTCTGGAAACAGACGGAAAGGATTTTGAAATTGAATTGCTATACCGAAAAACTGCTGCGCTGAAAAATATGGAACAGGAAGAACTGTACGAACAGATGCTCACCAATCTGAGTAATATCGGCATTTCGGTTCCTGAACGAAAAACACTGATATGACGAATAAAAAATGGCTGGAACGTACAGAACTTCTGGTGAAAGAAGAAGGAATTCAAAAACTGAAGAATGCCAATCTATTGATTATAGGATTAGGCGGAGTAGGTTCTTTCGCGGCAGAATTTCTGGCACGAGCCGGAGTGGGTAAAATAACAATTATTGACGGCGATACTGTAGATGTTACGAACATTAACCGCCAACTTCCTGCCCTTCATTCTACGATTGGAAAAAAGAAAACAGATCTGGTGGCAGAACGACTGATAGACATTAATCCCGAATTGCAACTAACAGTAATCAGCACATTTCTCAATCCCGAAAACATGGAAGAAACCCTTGCGGCTCAACCTTTTGATTATATACTTGACTGTATCGACAGTGTATCGCCGAAACTGAGCCTGATAAAAGCAGCAAAACAAAGAAAAATAAAAATCATCAGCTGCATGGGAGCCGGCGGAAAAAAAGATCCGAGCAAAGTAATGGTTCGCGATCTGAATAAAACCAACAACTGTTACCTCGCAAAACAGATTAGAAAACGTTTGAAAAAAGAAAGCAACATCGTAAAAGGAGTGAAGTGTGTTTTTTCCAGTGAACTGCAGGATGAACAAAGCCTGAAAATGACAGACGGAACCAATTTTAAGCGATCTTTCTACGGAACGAACAGCTATATTCCCGCTCTATTCGGGCTGTATGCTGCTGCTGAAGTCATTAATTACCTCGTGAAAAAAGAAATTCGACATTGAAACCACACGGATATCCCAAGAAGGAAAAACTGAAACAGAAAAAAGAAATTACGATGCTTTTCGAGCAGGGCAATTGGACTTCCTTTGGCAGATTGCGAATCATCTTTTTTTATCCATCTGAAATTTCGCAGGGAAGTTCAGAAAACAAAATTGGTTTTTCCGTTTCAAAGAAAAATTTCAAAAAAGCAGTGGACAGAAACCGGATTAAAAGATTGCTGAGAGAAGCATACCGCTTAAACAAAAACAAATACACAAACGCTTTTGGGAAGAACTCCGTGGCTATGCTGTTTTGGGCTTCAAAGAAATTCCCTGCTCATTATCACGAAGTTGAGAAAGAATTTATAAAACTTTGCGAAGCGCGGTTAAAATAAATTTGCCATCTTATTTCTGAAAAAACATCCGGATGGCGACGATGAACATCAATACCGCAAATATTTTTCTAAGCGCATCCTGCGAAAGTGAAATTGCGGTTTTACTGCCCAGATAACTGCCCAATACAAAACCACAGCAAAGCAAAAAAGCTGTTTTTATATCGACATTTCCTGTTTTGTGATAATTCATGACTCCAAAAATTCCCACCGGAATCATGAGCAGTGCAAGGGTAGTTCCCTGCGCTTTATGCTGGGTGAAACCAAATAAAAGCACCAAGACAGGAACCATAATAATTCCGCCACCGATGCCGACCAAACCGCTGAGATATCCTGCTAATAAGCCGAGAATCACTAAACCAATAACCATAGTTGTACTGTCCATCTTCATCGTTATTGAGGGTTTCGCAGAACTTTCACTTCCTGCGCTTTTTCTATGAAATACTGTTTTTTTTCTGGATGTTTTTTACTTAACACTTCATAAGCATGAATTGCTTTGGCATAGAGTTTCTGTTCGACATAAATCTTCGCCAGCGTTTCTGTCATCAGATGGGAAATATCATCCTTTTTTTCTTTAATGACGTAGCTTCCTTCTTCTCTGAGTTGGGAAATTTTGGGTTCGCTTTCTATAAACTTTTCAATGGCTTTAGCTTTTATCTTTTCTATAGATTGTTCTTTTTTATCGGCTGTCCGGTCAATTTTCAGCCAGTTTTGCCAGGTGTTGAGAAAATGGGGAACGTTACTTTTATCCTGTTCTTCGGATTTTTCCTGAAGCGTTTCGTCCGGCTTATTTATCGTAGAAATGGTAGGGGCAAAGAAGGAAACATTCATCACGGGAAGTTCCTTTTCCTCAGCCGATTCCTCGTTCTCTTTTCTTTCGCTGAATCTGTCAAACTTTTCCTGGTTAATTTTCAGCTTTTGCTCATTCTGTTTTGATGATTCTATAAGCGCATCCGGCTTCGCATTGCTGAGAGTCATCGGTTTCCACGTAGACTCCTCCTTGAGTTTTTCAGATTCAGGTTCGGTTTTATTTTCCTTTTTTACTTCTCTTTTATTAATTTTGTGCTCACTAATATCCTGCTCTTTTTGGACAACAAAAGGCTGGGTTTCTCCAAAACTCACTTCATTATTTTCGGATTTTCCCTCCTCAGTTTCAGGTGCTGGTTCTTCTTTTTTCTGAATATTTTCCTTTGCTTTTTTCAATTTTATTTTGCGTTCCACCTCTTCCACCAGTTTGCGCATTTCTTCCTCATGTTTGCTCAGTTTGGGTTTCGGAAGTTCAGAAACTGCTTCTTGCTCCTTCCCGGGATTCATTTTAATATCGGGCAGAAATTCTGCTGTTCTCTGAAAACTTAAAACAGAAGGGTCTCCCACCGTGGCTTTTTCCTGAGGCGTATTATTTTCTACTACTTTAGCTTCAGGGCTTCCGCTAACGGGGTCGCCAGCAGTTTTGCTGTGAATGATTTTGTTTTCTTCTGCTTCCAGTTGTTTGGTAATTTCTGTTGTTGGAGCGGTTTCTTCTGTGAAAATTGCAGGGGCTCTCAACTCCGGATCTGCTACCACAATTTGCCCTGATTCCTGCGAAGCTTCCAGATCAATTTTCGGGGCCTCCTTTTTCATAAAATCTTCTTCACCTTCAAACAGAATACGGTTCAGCTCTCCTTTTACATACACTGGCTCAGGTTTTGGAGTAACGGAAGGTAATGGCGAAGAAGCTTCTCCACCGGTTTCCTGATGAACAATCTCCTTGTTTTCTATATCTTCTGCAGCAACTTCAGTTACTTTTTCTTTTACTTCAGCGACAGGTATTTTCGTTTCCGAAAATTCTTCAGAAGTTTCATCCTTAATTTCAGCATCCTGCGGTTGATCAACGGATTCTCCATTAATCAAATGATAAAGAATTTTTTTATCTGTAGTATAAGCTGCTGTTTCCGAAAGTTTTTGCTGATAATTACCAGCATCAAATCTGGAGGCTCCCAGAAGATATAACGCTCTTAAACTCTGAACGTAAGGTTTTGATTTTATCTCTTCTTTCAGCAGGTTAAGATCCTCCGGCTGAAGCAGTTCTTTATTTTTGATTAATTCGATGATTCTCGCGTTCATAATTTACCAATTGGCTACAATATCATTAAAAATTTTGTTGATGATCCGCTCATTGACAAGCTTTACCTGTGCCGTTTCTATTTGTTGAATATCTAGGTCACTTGCAAAAACGGCTTCGTCAGAATAAACCCTGTCGAAACTTTTGTCGGGCTCAATTCTGTTTTCATAATGCACTTTTACGGTAATCGTCAGTTTATTCTGCGCTGCCTGAATGTTTCCGCCCGGCGCATTCACAGAAGAGGAAATCGTGGTTGGCGTTATGCTGTAATCGGTAATTTCACCTTCAATCAGAATATCCGGATTTTCTTTTGTTCCCTTCAGTGTCGTTCTTTGCAAAAAGCGATTTTGTATATCCGTAGAAAACTGCTGCGCCAACTGCGGATTGTTCAGCGGGGCATTATTAATAAATTCATTGATCTGAATTGTTTGGGTTTCAGGGCTGAGGGAAGATCCCGTAAAACTGTAACAAGACGATAAAATGGGAAATATTCCCAGAAAAAAGAAATATATCAAATGTCGGAATTTCATCTTCAGTCTTCTAAATTGTATTGTTTTATTTTTCTGTATAAAGTCCGTTGGGAAATTCCCAGTTCATCGGCGGCTTTATTCCGCCTGCCTTTATGTTTCTCCAACGCCTTTACAATGAGTTCCCGTTCATTGTTCTGGAGTGAAAGTGAAACCGGTTTTGCTTCTTCCACTTCCACATCTTCCACATCTTCATAATCATCTTCTGAACCTGAAATAATGGCAGGATTTCTCGCTTGATTTTCAAAGTATAACAACGAATTTGAACTGCCTGTTTGGGTTTCCGAAGTGTAGATTTTATTGATAAGATCCTGTTCCTGATGGCTGAAACTGTTGCTTCCTTTATTCTTGATAAGTTCCGAAGTTAAGGATTTTAAATCATTAAGATCATTACGCATATCAAAAAGAATTTTGTACATAATTTCTCTTTCGGAATGAAATTCTGAACTGGAAACACCGCCACGCTGGCTTTTCTGCACCACCGCCGGAAGATTGGTCTGAATCGGTATATATTCAGCAAGGCGAACGGAATTAATTTCTCTTTTCTGTTCCACTACAGTCATCTGCTCGACTAAATTTCTGAGTTGGCGTACATTTCCGGGAAAGGGATAATTCTCAAGATAAGTTACTGCATCATCCGTAAGTTGAAGTTCCGGCATTCTGTATTTTTCAGCGAAATCAATTGCAAATTTCCTGAAAAGCAGATGAATATCACCTTTTCGTTCCCGCAGTGGAGGCATATCAATCTGGACAGTATTCAGACGGTAATACAAATCTTCGCGGAACCTTCCATCCTGAATAGCTTTCATCATATTCACATTGGTGGCCGCTACAATTCTCACATCGGTTTTCTGGACTTGGGAAGAACCGACTTTCATGAATTCGCCGCTTTCCAGCACCCGAAGAAGCCGCACCTGCGTCTGTAAAGGCAATTCTCCAGCTTCATCCAAAAAAATGGTTCCGCCGTCCGCTACTTCAAAATATCCTTTTCTGGTGGAAGTAGCTCCTGTAAAAGCTCCTTTTTCGTGGCCAAATAGTTCGGAATCTATCGTCCCTTCAGGAATTGCGCCGCAGTTCACCACGATATAAGGATGATGCTTTCGCCTGGATTCTGCATGAATAATTTTGGGGATGAATTCTTTTCCCACGCCGCTTTCGCCCATTACAAGGACAGAAATATCAGTAGGTGCTACTTGTATCGCTTTTTCGAGCGCGCGGTTCAGTGCCGGATAATTTCCGATAACTCCGAAGCGTGTTTTTATGGATTGTAAATCTGTCATTTTTTGTTTTTAAATTTGAATAAATTCATCTTTGGACGGTAAACCCTCTTCTAATTACTGGCAAAAAAATTTTCCACCAAGGATAAGAAAGAACTGCTCTTCTTTATTTAATTCGAGAATTAATATGCGATGTCTGTTTGAATGTATCTAGACCGTTTCGCCCAAAAGTGTTCCTTGTGTATTGCCATGAACCAAAACGGAAACGGTATCGCCTATTTTCTGTCCGTCCAGTTTATCAAAAACGCATACTGCATTTTGTGAATTTCTTCCTTTCCACTGGTTTTCGTTTTTTTTGGAAGTTCCTTCTATAAGAATTTCATGTACTTTTCCTACATAACCAGACATCCTTTTTCGGGAAAGTTCACCCTGAAGTTTGATGACTTCCGACAACCTTCTTTGTTTCACGTCTGCCGGAACATCATCTTCCATTTTCTTATGTGCGGGCGTTCCGGGCCTTTCCGAATAGGCGAACATATAACCGTAATCATATTCCACTTCCCTCATCAGCGAAAGCGTTTGTTGATGATCTTCTTCAGTTTCACCACAAAATCCGATGATCATATCCTGAGAAAATGCGATATCGGGAACAATTCTTTTTGCCTCATAAATGAGCTCCAGATACTCTTCCCGGGTGTGCTGTCTGTTCATTGCCTTCAGCATATTGTTGCTTCCGCTCTGAACGGGAAGATGAACATACTTGCATATATTATCGTATTTCGCCATCATTCTGAAAACATTCAGATTCATGTCCTGTGGATTGGAAGTAGCAAAACGGATTCTCATTTCCGGAACCTGCATTGCTACCATTTCGAGCAGTGCAGCAAAATCTACGGCTGTAGCTTTCTGCAGATCGGAAGCTTTGGCAAAATCTTTCTTAGGCCCGCCTCCGTACCATAAATAACTGTCAACATTCTGCCCCAGAAGTGTCACTTCTTTATAACCACTGTTCCACAGATCTTGGCATTCCTTCAAAATGGAATGAGGATCCCGGCTTCTTTCCCGGCCACGTGTGAAAGGGACTACACAAAAAGTACACATATTATCGCAACCCCTGGTAATGGTTACGAAAGCCGTAACACCGTTTCCGCCCAGGCGGACAGGGGATATATCTGCGTAGGTTTCCTCTTTGGAGAGGATAACATTGATGGCATCACTGCCGCCCTCAGTTTCTTTTAATAAATTGGGCAAATCGCGGTACGCATCCGGACCCACAACCAGGTCTACCAAGTGTTCTTCTTCTAGGAATTTCGTCTTCAGCCGCTCTGCCATGCAACCTAGGACCCCTACAGTGAGCGAAGGATTGGTTTCTTTTTGTCTTTTAAATTGGGAAAGCCTCATTCTGACGGTTTGCTCTGCTTTTTCCCGGATAGAACAGGTATTGAGGAGTATAAGATCGGCCTCCTCCACATTCAGAGTAGTATTGTACCCTTCCTCCTGAAGAATGGACGCCACGATTTCACTATCTGAGAAATTCATCTGGCAACCATAACTTTCCAGAAAGAGTTTTTTTGTATTTCCTTCACGCTCAGCGATAGCGTAGGCTTCACCCTGCTTGGTTTCGTCTATATATTTTTCCTGCACTTTAATCTGTTTTATTTCAGAAATGATTAAATCTGAGATGCAAAGATACATAAAAACTGACAGAATGGCAGGGAATTTAAAAGAACAATTTCACTTAACCATAAGACAAACAATCATTAAAAACGCATTCTGTTAATTCCGCGTCTCTCCTGTTGTTCAAATTTTTCTCTTTCCCAAGTATGGTCAAATTCCTGTTTCAGCACCATTCTCATCCGGGATCTTACAGGTTTTCCGTCAACTGTTGCTGGTTTCCATCGTTCTTTAATGTTCGTAATTTCGTGGATAAGCTGCTTCCTTTCCCTTTCATTATAATCTCCCTTCAAAATAACATCTTCTATATTGCCTTCAAATCCTACTACAAAAGTAATTTCAGTTGTGCTGTATTTATTATTTTTTAGAGATTTTTCAAAAATATCCTTCATAATCATCCTGAAATTATGCATTCCTTTGGGAAACTCAGCGGTTGTGCTTACCTCGCTTGTTTTCGTGTAAAAAAGATCTGCAGGTTTAATGGTGAAACTGGCCACCGCCTGTACAGGCGCATCATCCACTTTTGCCGGTTTCCATTTTTTAAAATGAGGAAGTAGTTTTTTTACTAAACTCAAAAGCGCATTTGTTTTTCCGGATATTAAGCGTGTCGAAATCTTTCACCAGATTAATTTTCGAATCAGTATTCACTAGAACTGAAATGGTGTATATTTCCTCTTTGTTATCACATGGTTCTAAATTTTCGGATTTTATAGCTTGTAGCACATCAACGCTTAACGCATTAATTCCACCTTCATAAAAATCCTGCGCTTCCGGATATTCATTTAAAATTTGTGCATCACTCAGGGAAAAGAATGCAGAAAAAAATATGATTACCAATAGTTTTAATCTCATGATTATTTGTTTAAAAAAAGTTTATAAATCCACACTTTCTGAGGTGAAATTCAATTTTATTCTAATTTTGGAGGAAATCGGCACTTCATTACAGACTGCGGGACTCCATCTTTTCTTAATCCTCGTTACAGCAAATTTCAAATCCCGAAGAAACGCTTCGCTGTTCTGCACTTTGGGTGTTACTTCAAGATTTTCGATATCTCCTCTGGAATTGATGGAAACATGGAGGAAAAACGGTCCGTTCACTACATATATTTCACGGTCAACATACGCAGAAATATATTTGAAAATCTCTCTGCTGAAGGCTTCATCACCTCCCTCAAACTGCGCACGGGAAAACGTGGAGAGATCCGAACAGGTTTCAGGTTTGTACAAACCGAAAGGCCGGGCGATTTCTACACGGAAAAAATTCCTGGAATTTTCTGCATAAAAAAATCCTTCCTGAAGGTCTTCTACATCCTGAGCCGGAAACCAACTGATGGAAAAAATCAATAGAAATAGTACAGTTCTCATATTTAGGATTTAATACAAATATAAGATTTTGTCTCATGAATATCAGAGGACTTCTACCTGATTTTTCAGCAGATCTTCGAACTCTTCTCTTTTTCGAATCAGTTTTGCTTTTCCGTCTATAAATAATACTTCTGCAGGCTTCAATCGTGAATTAAAATTGGAACTCATTTCAAAACCGTAGGCTCCGGCATTTCGGAAAACCAAAATATCACCTTCTCGAATTTCGTTTATTTTTCTGTCCCAGGCAAAAGTGTCCGTTTCACAAATGTTGCCCACAACCGTATAAATACGTTCGGTACCTTTCGGATTGGAAAGATTTTCGATGATATGATACGAATCGTAAAACATCGGACGGATCAGGTGATTAAAACCCGAATTAACACCCGCAAAAACTGTAGCCGTAGTATGTTTGATGACATTGGCTTTCACAAGAAAATGTCCTGATTTGCTGACCAGAAATTTCCCCGGCTCAAACCATAGATCTACTTTCTTTCCTGTTCTCTTGCTGAACTCTTTTAGAGCGTGGTCTACTTTTTTACCCAAACTCGGAACATCGGTTTCCAGATCATCTTTTTGATAAGGCACTTTGAAACCGCTTCCCATATCAATATATTTCAGCTCAGGAAAATGCTCAGAAAGCTCGAACATAATGTCAAGTCCTTGCAGGAAAACGTCAGGATCTTTAATTTCGCTTCCGGTGTGCATATGCAGACCTTCAATTCTGAGCCCTGTAGAATTCATAATACGCTCGATATGACGCAGCTGATGAATGGAAATCCCGAATTTTGAATCAATATGTCCCGTTGATATTTTATAGTTTCCTCCAGCAAAAATATGTGGATTGATGCGCACGAAAATAGGATAGCTACCTGCATATTTGTTCCCGAACTGTTCCAGAATTGAAATATTGTCGATATTAATATGAACTTTCAATTCCATCGCTTCTTCAATTTCTGCAAGATCCACACAGTTGGGCGTAAATAGAATTTTGCCAGCCGGAAAACCCGCCCTCAACCCAAGTTTCACTTCATTGATGGAAACACAGTCGAGACCGGCACCTAAATTATTCACATATTTAAGGATATTAATATTGGTTAGAGCTTTTGCAGCATAAAAAAAACGGGTGCTTTTGTGAAACGAAGAAGTTAGTTTTTCATATTGAATCTTAATGCTTTCTGCATCATACACATAAACGGGGATTCCGAAATCTTCGGCAATTTTTAATAAATTTCTATTGGTCATACTTATTATTTTAAACAAAAAAAACAGACCCCTGCGGGCCTGCCTATTCTATTATCTTCCAAAAACACCAGCCCTTATGTTACAGGAATCCCCTTAGAGAATTGTTTTTTTCCCTTTCCAGAAACCTTATTTAATGTAACAACGGCAGACACTATGTAATGCTTATAAATTTTCCCCAAAAGTAATTTTTTTGAATCAAACCTGCAATTTTTTTTAAAATTAATGCTGGGGGAGAGGAAAAATCTTCACATCTTCTTTTAGTAACAATAACTTCAGGTCGTTGGTTAGATGTTCCGGCACATGCGAAATATCAATTTTGAGCTGTTGAAGTTTGGCTTTAGTCTGAATTTGAGTGTGCAGATCGTAAAAACCGTACGACACCAGTTTTCCGTTTTTTAATATTAAAAAGGCTTTTTCACCTAAGGAGCGGCCGGCAATTGACCACAATTCATTACGGTGTTTGAGGCTGATAACCGCTATAAGATGTTCCGGATTCTGGTACATTTCCTTCTCCTGAATAAACTGCATCACTTTCATGGCCTGCGTAAATGAACTGAATTTCAGCAGAGGAATTTCATGCGGATTGAGGCTTATTTTTTCTGCCATATATTTTCCTTTTCGATGGAACAAACCATAAGGTAACAGATGTTTTTTTCTGATTTTCTTGGTAATCATCAGCAGTTTTGCCAACACAGGACTTCCGGCGAGTTCATAATGAACTTGCTTTGTTTTCTCCTGAATATCGCTGTATTTTTGGGATTTTGAATTAAAAAGCTTCTTTGAAAATTTATTGATATTATCCACAAAATCCGAAAACAATATCTCTCCTTTTTCATCCTGAAAATACACGATTCCTATTTCATTGGGAAGATCACGGGTCAGCTCTTTTATTTTGTTAATGTACGTTTTGGCATTGGTTTCATCGTGCTGTTTCTGTATTATTTCGTTTTCCGTATCTTTCGAAATGAGAACTTTGAAAAGATCTAACGTTGCACGGGCATCTCCACGTGCACGATGATGGTCCACCAAAGGAATTCCCAGCGATTTAACCAATTTTCCGAGGGAAAAACTCTCAGCTTCCGGTATCAGTTTTTTGGCCAGATCAATCGTATCCAGCGTATCAATTTTAAAATCATAACCCAGCCTTTTAAAAGACTGTCGCAGCATCCGGTAATCAAACTCTATATTGTGTCCCACCAGCGTTGTTCCTTCAGTTATTTCAATCACTCTTCTGGCTACTTCGTGAAACTTCGGAGCCGTTCTTACCATTTTTGGAGAAATTCCCGTTAGCCGCTGAACAAAATTGGTGATATCAGCTTCAGGATTGATGAGCGAACTGAACTGATCCACCACCTTATGGCCATCGAATCTGAAAATAGCAATTTCAATGATAATTTCTTCCCGAAAACCACCTCCGTTACTTTCTATATCTATTATTGAATACAAAATTTTTTCTATTATTTTCTTCTACTTAATCCTAACATACCCATGATGGCTTTGGCACCTTCCCTCATTAGGGTATTGGTAAATGTTCTTCCGGCTCTGCTTGTAAGAACCTGTTCCACCATGCTCTGATCTTTTTTTACAGTTTTTACTTTCTTCTGATCTGAAGTATTTTGTACAGCCTGTTCCATTCTGGCAACCAACATTTCATAAGCACTGTCTTTATCAATGTCATCCTTATATTTTGCTACCAAAGCCGACTGTGCGGCCAATTCTGACACTTCAGTTTCAGAAAGAATATCCATTCGGGATTCCGGGGAAATTAAATAGGCATGAACCAATGGTGTAGGAATTCCTTTTTCGCTAAGTGCGGTAACAAACGCTTCCCCGATTCCAAGGTTCTGTATTAAATTTCCTGCATTATAATATTCTGTTTCGGGATAATTTTCTACTGCTTTGTTTATTTCTTTTTTGTCTCTTGCAGTAAATCCACGAAGAGCGTGCTGAATTTTTAGCCCGAGCTGAGAAAGCACATTTTCCGGGACGTCGCCTGGAATCTGAGTGATAAAATAAATTCCGACACCTTTGGAGCGGATAAGTTTCACCATCATTTCAATTTGACTCAGAAGGGTTTTGGAAGCTTCCTTAAAAATAAGATGAGCCTCGTCAATAAACAATACAAGCTTGGGTTTCCCGGAATCTCCTTCTTCGGGAAATTTCATATATATTTCCGCAAACAATGCCAACATAAAAGTAGAAAAAAGTTGAGGCTGAGCCTGAATATTTCCTACTCTAAGAATATTGATGACGCCTTTTCCGTCCCTCTGACTCTTTAAATCATACACATCAAAACTCGGCTCACCGAAGAATCCGGTTCCGCCCTGCTGTTCCAACGATACAATAGACCGAAGAATAGCACCCAAAGAAGCAGTAGAGACAGATCCGTAATTTTGGACCATATCAGCTTTTCCTTTTGGGTTATCTGTCACGTATTGAAGAACTTTTTTCAGATCTTTCAAATCAATTAACGGCAATCCCTTATCATCACAGTATTTAAACACAATAGACATAATTCCGGATTGAGTTTCATTAAGCTGAAGAACTTTCGAAAGCAAAACAGGTCCGAATTCAGTTACCGTAGATCTTAGTTTTACTCCTTCTTCTCCGGAAATGGTCATCAGTTCTACAGGAAAACCCTGAGCGCTCCAGTCCAGTTTTGTTTTATCGTATCGCTCCTCAATGATAGCATTACGCACACCAGGTTTTGCAATTCCTGAAAAATCTCCTTTAATGTCCAACACCAGCGAAGGAATTCCGGCATGAGAAAGTTGTTCAGCGAAAACCTGTACCGTTTTAGTTTTCCCTGTTCCGGTGGCTCCTGCTATTAAACCGTGCCGGTTGATTGTTTTTAACGGAATCGTAATATTGACTTCCGGAACTACTTCACCATTCAACATGGCTTTTCCCAGAATGAGATACTCTCCTTTGGGTGTATACCGGGCGTTCAGCTCCTCAATGAATGTTATTCTATCTCCCATAACTCACTTATAAAATGTTAAATTTAAAATTTTTTACCTAAAAGAGAATGATATTTTATATTTTTTCCGTTAAGTAAAGCAGAAGTGATATTTATCATCAGAATTTTGTGACTGCGGTCATAGCTCACACCCTATTTCAGAAGTACCTTTGTTGAATAATGAGAATAGTTCTGTGTACTATATTATCTGTAATTGTATTTGTGGTGAGTTTCCAGAACTCTCTTGTATTGCTGGATTATAAAATCCACAAGGAATTCTACGAAGTTCATTGTATCAATCAGATGGTGCCGGAAATGCAGTGTCACGGAAAATGTCAGGCAAAGAAACAATCCGAAAAAAACGGAACTCCTGTGAGTGTCATAAAAACCGGAAGTTTTGAATTTCATTTTCTGCCTGCTGTGCAGCTATTTGTTCCGTATTCGCAAGACCAACCTGAATTTGCTCGCAGACTCTTTTATTCTGTTCAGTATGCTGTCCTGAAAGGTTATTCCCAAAAAACTCCACGCCCTCCTAGAATTTAGACTTTAAGAAATCTGCTTGTTTTAAACTAATTTAAGCAGCAATTATTTAAAATTTTAAAGAAAACTGTTCTTTAGAATCCATTGTCTATTAATCTAAATCCAACACAATGAAATTCACAATAAAATCAATTGTAGCCGTTTTGATGATGGCGCTCTTTCTCATATCCTGTCGTAATGACAATGCTGATATCGATGAAACATCAAATCCCGTGACCAACCTTAAAAAAATAAAAGATATAGTTAATGATGACCATATTATAGAACTATATTCAGTTAGTGGAACTACAGCGCTGGGATACAACGAACTGAGCATCAGAATTAAAAACAAATCGACCAATCAGTACGAAAAAAATGCAACCATCACCTGGACTCCCATGATGCACATGACAAGCATGACTCATTCCTGCCCAAAATCTCCCATTACAAAAAATTCTACTGACGATACTTTGTACAGCGGATTTATCGTATTTCAGATGCCACAAAATGCGTCAGAATTTTGGGATTTAAAAATTGATTACACCATCAACGGTACTGATTATACAACAAATTCGGTGATCGATGTTCCTGCTTCCGACAAGAAAAAAGTCTTTTCTTTTTTAGGATCTGATAACAAAAAATATGTGGTAGCCTATATCGATCCCAAGAATCCGAAAGTTGCCTTGAATGATATGACGGCCGGAATTTGGATGATGCAGGACATGATGACTTTCCCAGTGGCCAACGGTTATACTTTGAAAATAGATCCGAGAATGCCGGGAATGGGAAATCATTCTTCGCCCAATAATGTGAACCTGACACAGGTTTCTGCCGGTAATTTGTATACAGGAAAACTTTCTTTAACCATGACCGGTTATTGGAAAATAAATCTTCAACTTGAGGACGCTTCTGGAAATATTGTCGGAGGAAACAACGTTACGGATACCCTACCTTCTAGTACTCTTTTCTTTGAAGTAGATTTCTAAAATTTTCAAAACTGAAAGCAAAGTCTTAGCGTTTGAGAAGGCTTTGCTTTAAAAAATTTAAAATGAAAAAGATATGGATTGTTCTGTTCAGCACTGTTGCTGTTCAGAGTATTTTCGCACAATCGCGGAAAGACAGTTTGAAGACCGCAGAAATTAAGGAAGTTATTGTCATAGGAACGGATAACATTTCGAATAAACAGGAAAAACCTTTGGGCTCCATTGAAGAATATCTTCAAAAATCCCCGTCCATCAACATGATTCGGAGAGGTGCCTACGCCTGGGAAACTGTGATTAACAACATGCAGACGGAAAGAGCATTGATCACTATAGATGGAATGAGAATTTTCGGAGCCTGTACGGATAAAATGGACCCTGTCACTTCTTACGTGGAAGTTTCTAACTTATCTGAGGCCGAAATTATTTCCGGACAGCAGGGTTCATGCCATGGAAGCACCATTGGCGGTGCTGTAGACCTGAAAAGGCAGAAAGGAAATTTTGGGGAAAACCAATGGGATTTCAATGTCAGTTCGGGATTTGAAAGTGTTAATCAACAAAAAATATTCGGAGCAGGTGCCCGTTATCAACATCGGAAATTCTATGTGAAAGCGGATCTGATGAGCCGGGATGCTGAAAATTACAAGGCAGGAAACAGCAAGGAGATTCTGTATTCCCAATTCAGCAAAATCAACGCTTCGGGTAATTTTGGCATTAAGCTAACTGAAAATCAATCGGTTGAAGGCTCAATTATATATGATAAAGCTGTAGATGTTGGCTATCCTGCTCTTCCGATGGATGTATCACTGGCGGAAGCACTCATCACTTCTTTGAATTTTAATATGATTCCCAAAAGTGAAATTTTCCAAAACTGGGACATCAAAGTATATTACAATACCATTACCCACCGAATGGATGATACTTCCCGGCCGAACGTTCCTATACATATGGATATGCCGGGTTGGAGCAAAACGTATGGCTATTATTCCCAACTAAAAGCAGAAATAAAGAACCATCAGTTGCTGATGAATTTGAATGGTTTTTACAATCAATCGGTTGCAGAAATGACGATGTATCCGAATAATACGGAAGGAAGTCTAATGTTTATGTACACCTGGCCTGATGTACGAACCGCCTATCAGGGGATTTTTATAGAAGATCAACTAACGCTGAATCCGAATGTTCTTTTCAAAATCACCGGGTCTTTGGGACTTCATTCCAACAAGATAGCCAGCGAATTTGGTCTGAACAGTCTTAGAATTTTCTATCCTCATATGGATGAGGAGAAAAGCGGTCTGCTGAAAAGCATTTCGGCCAATTTCGAATACAAAGGAAATGAATTAAATTATGGTTTCGGTGGAGGCTTTGGCGATAGAGCACCGTCTGTTTCTGAAGGATATGGCTTTTATTTATTCAATAGCGCAGAACAGTATGACTACATAGGAAATCCTGATCTGAAAAACGAAAGTTCAGCAGAGGCAAACGCCTTTGTTACGTGGAAAAAGAACAATTTTTATGTGAAAATCTCCGGTTCTTATTTTCATATTTCAGATTATATTGTTGGAGAAATTATTCCGGATCTGGTTCCGATGACCATTGGAGGAAAAGGTGTGAAACGGTATACTGCCCTGAAATCTGCCACCATTTTCAATTCTGCACTGGAAACTGAACTTCGATTTCTGAATCATTTTAAATGGAAAGCACAGCTCACCTACAGTCTCGGTCGCGATTTTGAAAATCACCCGCTTCCCTACATCAGTCCGTTCAGCCTGTTGTCATCAGCCCGATTTGAAAAAGGTCGCTTTTCCACGGAAGCTTCCGTGTTAGCCAATTCCCGACAAACGAATTTCAGCTCAGCTTATGGCGAAACCGAAACGCCGGCTTTTGCAGTGGTACAACTTTCCGCTGGTTACAGATTTCTGTTCGGAAAAAATAAAATTCATACTAAAATAGGAGTCGAAAACCTTTTGGACACACAGTATAATACCTATTCTGATTGGAATACAATACCAAGGCCGGGAAGAAATATTTATGTGAATATTCATTATCAGTTTTAAAGTTGAAAAGAATGATATCTGAGTTTGTAAAAAGCTTTATCAATCATTTTTTTTATTAAATTTATTCCATGTTTAAATTAAACTTATGAAAAGAGCTGAACTGCTTCAAAGAATTATTGAAGAACAAAATAAAGTGATCCAAAACCTAAAGGAATCCGTTGAAAGATACAAATCAGCATCCGATTTGGATGAAGATGACACCGCAGACCCGGATGATTACGCCCGCCAGACACAGGCAAAGGACATGCAGTTACGGTATGAGAAAATGCTGATAAAGGAAAAAAATGACCTGACTTTTGTCCTTTCTGAAAAAGATACTTCCCATACAGAAATCGAACCGGGTTCCATAGTAGAAACAGAAAACCATTATTTCTTCATTGGTGTGGCACTTCCGGCCTTTAAAGTGGAGGACAAAGAAGTGTTCTGTGTTTCACCCGAAGCTCCCATTTTCGGGAAATTGCGCGGCAAAAAAATTGGTGATCTTATAGAAATGGGGAATAATAATTTCAAGATTACGGCTGTTTTCTGACAGTATGGCAAGCATTTCACTTAATTAAAATGATACCGTTACCTTTGCAGGAATGAATATAGCAGGATATTTTTTCGCCATCGTCATAGGACTCGTAATGGGGCTTATTGGCGGTGGTGGAAGTATATTGAGCGTGCCTGTTTTTGCTTATTTATTTAATATTGACGCGCTGACCGCTACTACTCTATCCTTATTCGTGGTGGGAGTTACCAGTACGGTAGGTTCGGTGGGATACATCCGGCAGAGGCATGTATGTTTCAGAACAGCATTACTTTTCGGGCTTCCTTCTATAGCAGGAATTTTATTTTCCCGAAGATTGGTTTTACCTCATTTGCCTGCATATATCATAAACCGATGGGGAATTACTATTACCCAAGAAATGTTCATACTGATTCTCTTTGCTATTTTAATGCTCATTTCCGCTTTTAAAATGATCAAAAAAATTGACCGGCAAGGACTGCGAAAATCGGAAGATATCAATTACACACTCCTCATCTCGCAAGGACTTTTGGTGGGAATTGTTACAGGTTTTATAGGAGCCGGAGGCGGATTCCTTATAGTTCCCGCATTGGTAATGCTGCTCGGAATTCCGATGAAGCAGGCGGTAGGCACTTCCCTGTTAATTATTGCCATCAATTCAAGTGTCGGCTTCATTTCTTCGCTGGACAGAACTATAATCGACTGGCCGTTTTTGCTGTTTTTCTCCGGGCTGTCCGTCTTTGGGATTCTAATCGGAGTCAAAGTAGCCAAAAGGATCGCAGGTCCGAAACTTCGCCCCATGTTTGGCTGGCTGGTTTTGGCTATGGGAATCTGGATGATTATCAATGAATTATTAATTAAACAAATATCTTAATCAAATGAAAAAAATATTTTTTTTTGCTGCTCTTGCAGTCCTAACTTTAGGAAGCTGTACAAAGGAAGAAAACAAAGAAGCACAACAGGAAACAACCATTCAGGAAACTCAGGAAAGCAATGTTCAGGATACTAAAACCCTAAAAAGCAGTGACGGCGAAACTGTAAAAGTAACCTACTTCGCAGAAGGCGGAATGGTGGCCGTCAAATTGCAGAAAGAAGGTCAATCAGAAGTAAAACTTACTGCAAAAACAGTTAATGCCCAAGGAAATCCAATTTTTTCTAACGAAGAAATGATGTGGGAAATGAACAGCAGCGGAACTGGAGGCAAACTCACAGATAAAGACGGAAACAGCACTTCCTTTTCCGAAGATTTGGAATAAAGTGACTTAAATCATTTTGGTTTTGGGCTATTAGCCTGAAATTTGTTATCCACTAAAAAAAAATTTAAAGATGAAAATTGAGCAGATTTATACAGGTTGCTTAGCTCAGGGAGCCTATTATATTGTTTCTGGAAATGAAGCAGTCATTATTGATCCCCTTCGGGAAGTGCAGCCTTATTTAGACCGTCTGGCAAAAGATAATGTAAAACTCAAATATATTTTTGAAACACATTTTCATGCCGATTTTGTTTCCGGACATCTCGATCTGAGCAAAAAAACCGGCGCACCCATTATTTACGGGCCTACTGCTCAACCGGATTTCGAAGCCATTATTGCTGAAGATAACCAGATTTTTAAAATTGGGAATATTAAAATAAAAGTCCTGCACACTCCCGGCCATACGCTGGAAAGTTCTACCTATCTATTAATTGATGAGGAAGGAAAGGAAAAGGCGATTTTTTCCGGCGATACTTTATTTTTAGGCGATGTCGGAAGGCCGGATCTTGCCCAGCAGAAAGGCAGCAGTACGCAGGAAGAACTCGCAGGAATGTTATATGACAGTCTTCAAAATAAAATAATGCCGCTGTCTGATGACGTGACGGTGTATCCTGCTCACGGTGCCGGTTCGGCGTGTGGCAAGAATATGCAAAAGGAAACTGTAGACACCCTCGGCAATCAAAAAAAAACGAATTACGCGCTTAATCAACCGGACAAGAAGAGCTTCATCAATGCGGTTCTTGATGGCTTAACTGCACCTCCAAAATATTTTGGAATGAATGTTATGTTGAATAAAAGCGGATATGATAGTTTTGAAACGGTGATGAATAAAGGTTTAAATCCATTAAATCCCGCTGATTTTGAAGCAGCCGCAGAGGAAACAGGCGCACTCTTGCTGGACACCAGAAGTGCTGCAGAATTTCATCGGGGATTTATTCCCAACGCCGTTAACATAGGACTGAAAGGCGACTTCGCACCGTGGGTTGGCAGTATGGTAGTTGATGTAAAGCAACCCTTGCTTTTAATTACTGAACCGGGAAAAGAAGAAGAAACCATTACCAGGCTTTCACGGGTTGGGTTTGATAATGTGGTGGGGTTTCTGGATGGCGGTTTTGAAAGCTGGAGGAAATTAGGAAAAGAAATTGATGAAATTAAAAGAATTTCACCCGAAGAATTTGCAGATCAGTTCAGTGATGACATAAAAATTATTGACGTAAGAAAAGAATCAGAATTTGAAAAAGGACATTTGGGAAATGCTGAAAACAAACCATTAGATTATATTTCCGAATGGGCCGGCACCATTCCGACTCATGAACATTTTTATCTCCACTGTGCTGGCGGGTATCGAAGTATGATTGCAGCCAGCATATTGAACTCCAAAGGAATACGAAATTTCACAGAGATTGGCGGAGGGTATAACGGAATTATCAAAACTGGGAAGATTCCTTTGGGAAAAATCGCTGATAATAAATAACTTCAATGAAAACGATTTCCGCTTTTGCATTACTTGTATTATTGGTTTCATGCGTCACTCCTACTGTCGCTTTCGATAACCGGCATGGCCTGGTAGAAACAGTACAACATTCTGAAACGCTTTTAGTGGACGTACGAACTCCTGAAGATTTCCTGAATAATCCGGTTCCGAACGCTGTTAATATTCCTTTGGCAGATATTGAAAATAATTTGGAAACATTCAGAAACAGCAAAACCACAGTCGTATTTTGTAATACAGGATATCAAGCCGGAAAAGCAATGAAAATTCTTAAAGAAAATAAAATCAGCAACGCGAGGAACGGGAAAACATGGAAAAATATAAATGCGATACTTCACTTAAAATAAAACACCCATGAACATACTGAAATATACAGATTTCTTCAAAGACAGGCCATCGGTTTTTCAGATAAAAAAAACAGCGTGTCAGCAGCAGCTGGTTATTGCACTCGGCCAGGGCGTAGCGATTGAAAAACAAAGCATTTCCGAACCTGCTACGCTCATCATCCTGAGAGGCGAAGTTAAATTCTCCTCTCAGGCCCTTGATTTATTTTTGAATGAACTCGATTTTTTTGAAATCCCTATTGATATTGAACACCAAATCACCGGGACAGGAAAGGAAAATTTGTTTCTCATTATTAAAGAAATGAATAATGAACCTGATAATGATCTGCTCTAAAATACCAATTTTTCCCTATCCTTTAAATTATTTTCTTAGCATTTCAGTATGCGGAATCTGGTCTTCCAGATATTTTTTTCCCGTATCTTCAAAACCGAAATGCTGATAAAAATCCAGAAGATAATCTTGTGCAGAAATGCGCACAACGGAAGTTTGAAAACGGCTTTCAATTAGTTGAAGAGCAATAGTCATCAGTGCTTTTCCTAATGCAATCCTCCTGAATTTACCTTTCGTGAGAACTCTTCCAATGGAAGTTTCGGCATATTTCATTCCCTGATCAAAAATCCGGCAATAGGCAGCGATTTCTCTATCTTTTTCCGCCCACAGATGAATAGCTTTTTGATCTGCATTATCAAGATCCAGATAGTGGCAATGCTGTTCAACAACAAAAACTTCCATTCTCGCTTGCAGAATTTGGTACACTTCATCGGCAGAAAGCTGATCAAATGATTTGGCCCTCCAGATGAAATCACTTTTCAAAACGAACATTATTTTGTTGCAGAAACCGGTTGGTATTTTCGATGAAATACAGAATTTGGTCCGCTCCTTCTTTTTTTTCGGCCGAAGTAATATACATTTGCGGGACTTCTTCCCAGAATTCTTCCATTTTCTTTCTGTATTCTTCGGTATTTTTTGCAACAGCATTTCCCTTCAGCTTGTCCGATTTTGTAAAGATAATAGAAAAAGGGATGCTGCTCTCACCACACCATTGCATAAACTCCAGATCAATTTGCTGGGGCGAATGCCGGATATCAATTAAGACAAAAAGATTGACCAGATTGGACCTGTTCAGAATATATTGTGTGATCAGCTTTTCAAAGTCTTTACGTAAAGATTTCGAAACTTTGGCATAACCATAACCCGGAAGATCGGTAAGGTACCACTCTTCATTTATCAAAAAATGATTGATGAGTTGTGTTTTTCCCGGTGTCTGCGATGTTTTGGCAAGATCTTTTTTATTGGCCATCGCATTAATCAGCGAAGATTTGCCCACATTAGATCGGCCAATGAACGCATATTCGGGCAAAACCGGATCGGGACAATCCTGCCATTTTCCGGAGCTTTTTATAAATTCTGCAGTTTTAATCATAAGAAATTAGAGGTCTAATCCAATGAGGCATCTGGATTATATTGAAGATTACTCCCGGCTTTTCAGCCAATCATAGAGAATACCATTAAATTCTTCCGGTTTTTCCATCATGGCTGCGTGGCCGCATTTATCAATCCAGAACAGGTCAGAATCCGGAATTAGCCTGTCCATTTCGGAGGCCACTTCGGGCGGTGTCACATTATCCTGTTTTCCCCAGATAATGCAGGTGGGTACCTGAATTTTATGGAGTTCTTTTTCCATATTATGCTTGATGGCACTTCTGGCCAGCATCACCGTTTTTATTCCTTTTCCGCGGTCGTTCACTACGGAGAAAACTTCGTCCACCAAATCTTCTGTTGCTACTTTCGGGTCATAAAACACCTCTTCCGCTTTTTTACGGATGTAACTGCGGTCATTTTTTCTGGGAAAACTGTCTCCGAAACTTCTTTCATACAACCCGGAACTGCCTGTCAGCACCAAATATTTCACCAAATCCGGGCGCGAAAGCGCGAGTATCAGACCTACATGCCCACCCATCGAATTTCCAACGACTATAGCCGGCTCTCCCACCTCTTCTGTTATGAATCGGGCTACAAACTTTGCAAGGCTCGTCAAATTGGTATTTAAAATGGGAAGATCATATACCGGCAAATGGGGAAAGTACACCTTATATCCTCGCTGCGAGAAAAAATCAATCAACAGGGTGAAGTTACTTAAACCTCCCATTAATCCCTGTAATAGGACAATTGGTTGCCCTTCGCCTTCTTCAATGAAGGTATATTTTCTCTTTTTCTTTAATTTAAAAATCATAGATTTCAGTCAATCCCTGCAAAATTACGAATAACCCTAGAGTATCATAATTTATTGCAAATATTTTATAAAAATAAAATTTAATTATGAAATGGAGATGACTTAATTGTTAAAAAAAATATTGACAGCTGTTTTGTCAATTCAAGGTGTTGTAAATAAGTTCATTACTAATCCTTTTGACTGGTGTGTAAAAAAGTTATTCACATTAAGTCATAAAGTGGGAAAAAGTGGGAAGTTTTGGAAATTATTATATAAATTTGTCCCAAATGAAGAATTTCATAGGCACATACGAATGTAAAATTGACGACAAAGGCCGCGTTAAAGTTCCCTCTTCCCTGGCGAAACAGATGGAGAATTTTGGCGGAGCCACATTTGTCATCAAACGTTCTGTGTTCCAGAACTGTCTCGAAGTATATCCGATGCGGCACTGGGATAGCCTGATGGAAAAAATCAACAAACTGAACAGGTTTGTAAAAAAGAATGCCGATTTCATCAGAATGTTTACCGCCGGGGTAAAAACCGTTGAGCTCGACAGTGCCGGCAGATTGCAGATATCAAAAGATCTGACCCATTTTGCCGAACTAAGGAAAGACATCGTCATCACAAGTGCTGGAGAGCTGTTTGAAATTTGGGATAAAGAAACTTATGAACAGGTAATCTCGACGAATGAAGCAGACTTCGCAAATCTTGCCGAAGAAGTAATGGGCAATACTGGCCCGGATGAATTAAAATAAAACTGGATCCTACCAGTCTTAGTTGTAATTTGAAACAATAAAAAATGTATCACAACCCCGTATTGTTGAAGCAAAGTATTGATGATCTGGTAACAGATCCGGATGGGATTTATGTGGATTGTACTTTCGGGGGAGGAGGCCATTCCAGAGAAATACTGACCAGGCTTTCGCAAAAAGGAAGGCTTTTCAGCTTCGATCAGGATGCCGATGCACTTCCGAACACCATTGAAGATGAACGCTTTACTCTCATTAATCAGAATTTCAGGTTTCTGGAAAACTCATTGCTGATGTACGGTATCACTCAGGTAGATGGCATTCTGGCGGATTTGGGAGTTTCCTCGCATCAGTTTGATGAAGCAGATCGGGGGTTTTCTATCCGCAGCAATGCGCCACTGGATATGCGGATGAATGTGATGCAAAATCTGGATGCAAAAAAAATCATTAACGAATATGAAGAAGAGCATCTTGCAGATCTTTTCTACCATTTCGGAGAACTGAGAGAAGCCAGAAAACTGGCACGAACCATTGTTCATCACCGTAAAAGCGAAGTTATAAAAACTACTGATGATCTTAAGAAGTTATTCAGTTTTATTCCGCCACACAAGCAGAATAAATTCTTCGCACAGATTTTCCAGGCCATTCGTATTGAAGTAAATCAGGAACTGGAAGCTTTAAAAGAAATGCTCCTGCAGGCCTACAGAATTCTGAAACCCCAAGGCAGACTGGTCGTGATTTCCTATCACTCGTTAGAGGACCGGCTGGTAAAACGTTTCCTGAAAAACGGAATGTTCGAAGGAGAACCGGAACGGGATATTTATGGAAATTACCGGAAATCATTCGAACTCTTGAAAAGCAAAGCCACCATTCCCGACGAAACTGAAATAGAAGAAAATTCCCGGGCGAGGAGCGCAAAAATGAGAACAGGAATAAAAATATAAAACTGAAAATTGGCCAAAAGAAAAACATACAGACAGAAAAAAAAACTCACTTTTATTGACATCGTGAAGGGTAACTTCCTGAACCGTGAAGAAATAAAAGCGCATTACAAATACTTCCTTCTGTTGTTTTTACTGATGATGATGATGATTTACAGCAACCATTTGGTAAATCAAAAAATAGAAATTGTTAATGAACTGAAAGAGCAAACCGAAGAATATAAATCCCGGAATGCTTATGCCCAAAGCAAACTGATAAAAGTAAGAATGGAATCTGAACTGGGCAAGGAAATGGTTCGGGATTCCCTCCTGCCTTTGGAAAGCCATCCGCATAAATTGCTGATAAAACTCGATAGTACGCATGCAGAATAAGAGTAATTTTGATGATAAAAGACGGAAAACGTTAAGATGGGGATACCTGTTCGCACTGGTGGCCTTTCTTGCTTTTACGTTATTTCTCGGTAAAATTATCGTTCTGCAAAACACCAATGTTCAGGAAATAAAAGACGATTACATCAGCAAGAATTACCGTGAAGCTACCCTGAAAGCAGCACGTGGAAATCTGTATGCTTCAGACGGTTCCATTTTGGCAACAACGGTGATGCGTTATGACATTTATCTTGATCTGAAAACCATCAAAGATTCTGTTTATAAGAATAACATCGGAGCCCTTACAGACTCACTGAACGCCATGTTTGGCAAACCGAGAAATGTGTACAGACAACGGCTGGATGAACAGAGGCGGAAAGAAAACCAATATTATTCTCTGGTTAAAGGCTTGGATTTCGACCAATATGACAGAATCCGGAAGTTTCCAATTTTCAATAAAGGAAAACACAGAGGCGGCTTTATTGTAGACCGGAAATACAGACGCGAGCTGGCCACCACGGAAATCGGAGCCGGAACCATCGGTATGGATAACGGCGAATATAAATCGGGGCTGGAAGCAGCTTTCTCTCAGTATCTTTCAGGTACAGACGGCACCCGACTGGAGCAAAGAGTGAACTCCAGCCAATGGAAACCTATTGATTACTGGAAAGCAAAGGAACCCATAGATGGGCAGGATGTTTATACTACTCTCGATCTCAGAATTCAGGACATCGCCAGTTCCGCACTGGAAAAACAACTCATAGAGTTTGATGCTGACCACGGAAGCGTTGTCGTAATGGAAGTTTCCACAGGAAAAGTGCGCGCTATGGTCAATCTTCGAAGAACTGAACCCGGAATCTATATTGATGCCTACAATTATGCTCTGAAAGATGCTACAGAACCTGGTTCCACTTTCAAAACCGTATCACTGCTTGCGGCCATGGATGATGGATTTATTGATGAGAAAACGACGGTAGATATCGGAAACGGACACTGGCGATATGCAGGCCAACCCGTCTCTGACGGGCACGGAAGCGGGATTTACGACATCAGCGATGTACTGGCAAAATCAAGCAATGTGGGATCAGCCAAGCTCATTACCCAATTTTACGGTGAAAAACCGGAGGTATTTCTGGATCATCTGAGACGCTGGAAAATGTTCGATAAAATGGAGATTGAACTTCCCGGGATCACCAAACCCTTTATACAGACACCCGAAAGCCCGAGATGGAGTAAAGGGGCTTTAGCTTCTCTTTCCTTCGGATATGCTTCGCGGTTTAATTTACTACAGCTCACCACATTCTACAACGGCATCGCCAACAAAGGAAAAATGGTAAAACCCTTGTTTATTGACAAGATCATGAAAGACGGCCAGGTGTTTTACACTGCGAAACCACAAGTGATGGTCAATAAAATGGCATCGGATAAAGCCATAACCATGATGACCCAGGCACTTACCAAAGCCGTGGAAAAGGGAACAGCGAGAAGTATATTTACTCCGAACCTGAAAATGGCCGGGAAAACCGGGACAGCACGGTTCGAGTATTGGAAGCCCGGTCCGCCGAAATATCAGGCTTCTTTCGCAGGGTTTTATCCATCGGATAATCCCAAATATACCTGTATTGTGATGGTGAATCAGCCGGATAATTCCAAAAGTTATTACGGATCCACAGTGGCTGCACCGGTTTTCAAGGAAATCGCAGGAAAAACATTTTTGAAAACCCCGCAGAATATAGAACCTCATCTTTTGGAAGACAAAAAAGTAGATCTCACAAAACTCACAGAACCCAATAAAAAAATTGCTTTTCAGGGAAAAAGGATGCCGAACGTGGTAGGACTTATCGGGAGAAATGTAATTCCGCAACTGGAAAATGCAGGATACCGAGTAGAATATAAAGGGGTAGGAAAAATTAAAGAACAGTTTCCTTTAGAAGGGACCTATATCAATAAAGATCAGAGGATTTATCTGAGTTTACAAAATTAACAATGAAAGCATCAGAAGTATTCAATAGAATCCCCACCCTGGAAACCCAGGGCACATTGGAAACGGAAATCTCCGGAATCGTTTTCGACAGCCGTAAGGCAACCACGGGCTCCTTGTATATTGCCGTAAAAGGTGTGGCAAAGGACGGACATGCTTTCATCACAAATGCAGCCGACAAAGGTGCTTCAGTAATTGTGTGCGAAATATTTCCTGAACAATTAGAAGAAAATATCACGTACATAAAAGTTAGAAATTCAGCAAAAACCTTGGGCCAGCTGGCTTCTAATTTTTATGGAAATCCTTCCGCAAATTTACAACTCGTAGGAATTACCGGAACCAACGGAAAAACCTCAGTAGCAACACTTCTTCACGGAATTTTCAATGAATTAGGAATCAAAACGGCTCTCATTTCAACCGTAGAATACAGAATCGGAGAGAAAGTGATACCCGCCACACATACTACGCCCGATATCGTCACCATCAACAGACTGCTGGCTGAAGCTTTAGACGAAGGGTGTGAGTATGCTTTTATGGAAGTCAGCTCACACGGTATTCATCAGCGAAGAATAGAAGGACTGCAGTTTTCAGTGGCAGGATTTTCCAACATCACCCATGATCATTTGGATTATCACAAAACTTTTGATGAATATCTGAAAACAAAAAAAACCTTCTTTGATGAGCTTCCGGCGTCTGCTGTAGCAATAACCAACCGTGATGATAAAAACGGCAAAATAATGCTGCAGAATACATCAGCACGAAAGAAAACATTTGCCATGAAGACCATGGCAGATTATCATGGGAAACTTTTAGAAGCTGATTTCAACGGAATGTTGCTGAACTTCAACGGAAAGGAATTCTGGACTACCCTCACGGGAAAATTCAATGCCTACAACCTGCTTTTGGCTTTTGCAGTAGCTTCTGAACTTGGCAAAGAACCCTCAGAAATTCTGAAGGCGATCTCGAGGCTGAAAAGAGTGAACGGCAGATTTGAAACTTTGAGATCCGACGGAGGAATTTTCTTCATCGTAGATTATGCCCACACACCGGACGCTCTGGAAAACGTGCTGGACAGCATCAACGAAATCCGCACGAAAAATGAAAGATTAATCACCGTATTCGGTTGTGGTGGAAACAGAGACAAAGAAAAGAGAAGCGAAATGGGAAAAATCGCAACCCGAAAATCTACCCTCACCATCCTTACTTCGGATAATCCGAGATCGGAAGATCCGGCAGAAATTATCCGCGAAATAGAATCCGGGGTCGAGCCGCAGAACTTTAGCAAATACACCTCGGTTCCCGACAGAAAAGAAGCAATAAAAATGGCGATAAAATTCGCTGAACCTAAAGATATTATTCTGGTGGCAGGCAAAGGCCATGAAACCTATCAGGAGATTAACGGCGTGAAACAGGACTTCGATGACCGCAAAATCATTGAAGAACTCTGGAAAATGATGAGCAAATAGAATACAGAAAATTAAGGAAATATGTTGTACTATCTCTATGAATATCTGACAGCTAACGGAATCCATGTTCCGGGTCTCAACCTGTTACGGTATATTTCGTTTCGGGCTGCGGTAGCGGTTTTGCTTTCTCTCATCATTGCCTTGGTATATGGTAAAAGAATTATCAATTATTTAAGAAAAAGACAATTGGGCGAGCTGGTACGAGATCTCGGCCTCGAAGGACAAAAGCAAAAAGAGGGAACTCCAACCATGGGTGGACTCATTATTATTCTCGCCACACTTATTCCCGTGCTTTTGTTTACCAAAATTCTTAACATATATATCCTGCTCCTCATTGTTTCTGTAGTTTGGATGGGAGCCATAGGTTTTATAGATGATTATCTGAAGAAAATTAAAAAAAATAAAGACGGGCTCAGCGGGAAATTTAAAATTATCGGACAGGTAGGATTGGGGCTTATTGTTGGCGTTACAATGTATTATCATTCAGATATTACCGTCAAAAGAAAATATGCAGATGCGCAGGTGCTGAACAGAAATAATGTAGAACAGAATTTCATGCCCACGGAAAAATCAACTGTTTCCACTGTACCTTTTTTCAAAAACAATGAGTTCGATTACAGTAAAATCCTCTTCTGGATGAATGAAGAAGAACAGCAGGAATGGGCATGGGCCATATTTATTCCGATGGTAATTTTTATTGTCACAGCGGTTTCCAATGGCGCCAATATTACCGACGGTATAGACGGTCTTGCTGCCGGAACCAGTGCCGTCATTTTACTCACACTGGCCTTCCTGGCTTATGTATCGGGGAATATCATTTTTGCCGACTACCTCAATATCATGTTCCTTCCTGATATGGGGGAAACCACCATTTTCGCCGTAGCCATGGTGGGAGCTGTTATCGGATTTTTCTGGTACAATACATATCCGGCGCAGGTTTTTATGGGAGACACGGGAAGCCTGATGTTAGGAGGTGTTATCGCTGTTCTGGCGATTATTTTAAGGAAAGAATTGGTTATTCCCGTGCTGTGCGGAATTTTTCTGGTCGAAAATATTTCCGTCATGCTTCAGGTTGCCGTTTTTAAATACCGAAAAAAGAAATATGGGCTGGAATATGCCCAGAACAACAGATTGTTTAAAATGTCCCCACTTCATCACCATTACCAGATGAATGGTTATCACGAAAGTAAAATTGTAAACAGGATGATTATTATAGGGGTTATGCTCGCTATCATTTGTTTAATCACTTTAAAAGTAAGGTAGTATGAGAACAGTAATTTTAGGAGGAGGAGAAAGTGGCGTAGGAGCAGCACTGTTGGCCAAAAAGAAAGGAATGGCAGTGTTTCTTTCCGACATGGGCATCCTACGCGAACATTACAGACAGCAGCTGATTCAAAATAATATCGATTTTGAAGAAGGAACACATTCCTATGAAAAAATTGTAAATGCAGACTGGATTGTAAAAAGTCCAGGAGTGCCAAAGAAAGCAGAAATTATTTCAGAAATCCACCGGAAAGGAATCCGCCTGTCATCAGAAATAGAATTTGCTTCAGAATTTACAGATTCTAAAATCATTGCGGTGACTGGAAGCAACGGGAAAACTACTACTGCTTCCCTTATCTATCATATCCTCAAAAATGACGGAATAAAGGTGGGACTGGGCGGAAATATTGGAAAAAGCTTCGCCAAGCAGGTGGCAGAGGAAGAGCATGATTATTATGTACTGGAGGTAAGTTCCTTTCAGTTGGATGATATCCAGAATTTCCGGCCTTATATTTCCCTGCTGCTGAACCTGTCTAAAGATCATCTGGATCAGTACAATTATGACTACGAAGAATACGCACTGGCTAAGTTTAGAATTACCGAGAACCAGGAAAATGATAATTTTTTCATTTACAATAAAGATGATGAAATGAGCAGAAACCTCCTCGAAAAACTGGAAATAAAAGCAAAAATGCTTCCTTTTTCTACTTCGGAAACTTTAGCGGAAGGAGCCTATGCAGATGAAGACCGTATTTTCATACAGCTGCACGAGGAATTCTCTATGAAAATTGATGAACTCTCGCTCATGGGAAAACATAACGTTGCCAACAGCATGGCGGCCTCTATCGCAGGTAAGCTATTGAACATCAGTAACGAAAGCATCCGGAATTCGCTGATCACCTTTCAGGCTGTTGAACATCGTCTAGAGCTGGTATCGGAAAGCGACGGCGTAAAGTATATTAACGACAGTAAAGCGACCAACGTCAATGCCACCTACTATGCCCTGGAAAGCATGAAAAAGCCAACCGTTTGGATTGTGGGCGGTGTGGACAAAGGCAACGATTATACGGAAATAGAAGAACTGGTAAAGAGAAAAGTAAAAGCTATTGTTTGCCTCGGTATTGATAATCAAAAAATTATAGATTTTTTCAAAGATAAAAAACAGGCCATTTACGACACCTCTAGTATGGAAGAAGCCGTGGCGGTTTGCAGAAATATTGCTGAAAAAGGAGATACTGTACTGCTTTCGCCCAGTTGCGCAAGTTTTGATCTCTTTGAAAATTATGAAGATAGAGGAAAAAAATTTAAAGAAGAAGTCCTGAAAAAATAATGAACGGAACAACTACAGAAAGCAAATTTGAATATCTGAAGGGCGATAAAGTCCTTTGGGCCGCTATCATCCTGATTTCGGCATTTTCTGTTTTCCCGGTATATTCGGCAAGTTCCAATCTGGAATATATCGTGAATACCGGAACTACAACTGGGCATTTGCTGAAACACCTCATGTTCGTGATCTTGGGTCTTGGTTTAATGCGCGCAGTAGGATTTGTAAAATATGAACATATCGGAAAACTCAGTACTATATTACTGGGGATTTCAGCCATATTACTGGTTGTCACCATGTTTACAGGGCAGACCATCGACGGTGCCAGTGCTTCACGCTGGCTCAAAATTCCGGGAACCCCGTTTTCCTTTCAGCCATCTTCCTTTGCGTATTTGATGCTGATCATTTATCTCTGCCGGTATCTTACGAAAAAAATCAACCGGGAACGGCTGCCGATTGAGAATATCTTCTATATTTTCGGGCCGATTCTTCTGGTCTTTTTTCTGGTAGCAAAAGATAACGGATCCACGGCATTGATGATTATGCTGGTTTCTATCGCAGTGCTGGTCATCGGGCAATTGAACTGGAAATACATTGCAGGGTTTATAATGACCGCTTTTGTGGCGGGAACAACGTTTGTGATGGTAGCCCTTCATACAGATTTCATTGGCGACAACAGAGTACACACCTGGATGAGTCGGGTAGAAGTATTCTTTGATTCAAAAGACAAAACTGCCGATCTTCCGAATGAAGAATTTAAAGCAAAAAACTATCAGGTAATGCAGGCGAAAGCCGCCATCGTTCACGGTGGTATTACAGGAATGGGACCAGGTAAAAGTGCTCTGAAACAAATGCTTCCACAGTCGGCATCGGATTTTATCTTTGCCATTATTGTAGAAGAATACGGTTTCATCGGAGCTTTTGCACTTATTGTTCTGTATCTTATCATCATCATCCGTATCGTAATGATTGCCAGCAAAATGCCGGCTTTCTTCGGATCGCTGCTCGTCATTTCCATGGGTGTAATGATTTTTATCCAGATTGCCGTCAACATTGCCGTGGCAGTCAATCTCATTCCGGTAACAGGACAGCCCCTGCCGCTCATCAGTTATGGAGGAACTTCCATGCTGGTTACCTATTTCCAGTTAGGAATTGTCTTGAATGTAAGTTCAAGAATTCAGGTATATGATGAAGAAGGAATGGGCAAAAAACAAAGTATAGAAGAAATTAACGATATCGCATAAACAGTTTCGAAATGAAAAATAATGCCACCGAAAATACCCGGAATACAAGACAGCTGCACATCCTAATGAGCGGTGGGGGAACCGGTGGGCACATCTATCCTGCTCTGGCTATTGCAGATGCGATAAAAAAGAGACATCCAGATGCTGAATTCCTGTTCATCGGTGCCAATAACAAAATGGAAATGGAAAAAGTTCCTGAGGCAGGATACAGAATTCAGGGATTGAATATTACCGGCATCGATCGTGGGAATAAAATGGCCAACCTCAGACTTCCCTTCCGGCTTATTTCCAGTATTTACAAAGCAAAAGAGATGGTTAAGAATTTCAAACCTGATTTGGCTATCGGAACGGGCGGTTTCGCCAGCGGTCCTGCACTCTATGCTGCTGCAAGCTTCGGAATTCCTGTCTTTATCCAGGAGCAGAACGCTCATGCCGGGATCACCAATAAAATCCTGAGCAAAAGTGCACAATTGATCTTTACAGCATATCCTGAAGTGAAAGGACTTCCTGCAACTAAAACAAAATTCATAGGAAATCCGATTCGGGAAAGCATGATTTCCGGCCTCATCAGTACCAAAGAAGCGAAAATAAAATTAGGATTAGATCCTGAGAAACTGGTGATTCTTTCTGTAGGAGGTTCACTGGGTTCTACAACACTGAATAACAATTGGCTGGAAAATTTAGACCTGCTCCAAAAAAACAAGTGGCAGCTCATCTGGCAAACCGGAAAACTGGAGTATCAGAAATTAGAATCAGATTCACGAATAACCAATCTTGGGTCGCAGGTTCTCCTTCGCGAATTTATTTCCGATATGCCCACGGCTTATTCTGCAGCAGATATCATTATATCAAGAGCAGGAGCCATTGCCATCTCAGAACTGGCTGTAGCGGGAAAACCGGCAATCCTGGTTCCTTTTCCTTTTGCAGCAGAAGATCATCAAACGATGAATGCCAAAACTCTGGTGGAGAAAAACGCCGCCCGAATGATAAAAGATTCGGAAATGAAAGAACAATTCCGGACAACACTCACAGAACTCTGCAATGATGAAAAATTAAGAGAAACGCTGTCCCGGAATATTAAATTTTTTGCCAGACCTGAGGCCACGAAGGAAATCGTGGAGGAAATTTTTAAAAAATTGAATAAAGAATGAACGTTGTAGAGCAATATCAAACCTTCTATTTTGCAGGCATCGGCGGTATAGGCATGAGCAATCTTGCCAGGTATTTCCGTGCCTCCGGGAAAAACGTTCTGGGATATGATAAAACTGAAACCAAACTAACCAAAGAACTGGCAGCAGAAGGAATAGCGATAACTTTTGAAGATGATATCAATGAAAGCATTGCGGATTTAAGTCCGGAGAACACTCTTGTCATCTATACGCCGGCCATTAAAAAACTGAAAATTCTGGATTATTTTAATAAAAATAATTTTCAGACTATGAAACGGGCAAAAGTGCTCGGACTTATCACCGAGCAAACCGAATGTATTGCCGTAGCAGGAACGCATGGCAAAACTACAACGTCTACCCTTATTGCGCATTTGTGCAACGTGGCCGGACTTCCTTTCTCTTGTTTCCTGGGCGGAATCTCGGAGAATTTTAAATCGAATTTTCTGTATCAAGGAAATCAGTATTCCGTGGTGGAAGCGGATGAATACGACAGAAGTTTTCTGCAGCTTTCTCCGGACTGGGCCATTATCACTTCCGATGATGCAGATCATCTGGATATTTATGGCGATGCGGATACCATCCGCCAGGGATTTCAGGATTTCGCAGATCTCGTCCCCGAAAACCGGCAGCTTTTTGTGCGGAAAGGAACCTGCGTTAGTCGACCTTGTGTTACCTACGCCGTCAACAGTCCGGCGGATTTTTATTCGGATGAGCTTCGGATTGAAAACGGAAAAATGTACTTCAGCTTTCATCATCAGGGAAAAACCACTCCGTTCTCCTGGGAAATCCCCGGAATTCATAATGTGGAAAATGCCACTGCCGCCATTGCGCTGCTCAGCAGCCTTGGAGTAGATATGCGCCAACTTCAGGATGGCATCAGCAGTTTCAGAGGCATTAAAAGAAGATACACCATTCATCATTTTGAAAATAAAATTTATATTGATGACTATGCGCATCATCCCACCGAACTGGATGCGGTTTTAAATTCTATCCGCACCTTCTATCCTGATAAAAAATTGCTGGTGGTTTTTCAGCCGCATCTGTTCAGCCGCACCCGCGATTTTGCAGACGGATTTGCAACAAGCCTTTCCAATAGTGATGACCTGCTGCTTCTGGACATTTACCCGGCAAGAGAACTTCAGGAAGATTTCCCGGGAATTACTTCAGAATGGTTATCAGACATGATTAATCATCAGAACAAAACGGTAGCCTCGCTGGACAACAGCCTGGGAATGATAAAAGAAAAAGATTTTGATATTATCCTTACTGCAGGTGCCGGAAATATTGACCGGCTGTATGACCCAATTGTAGAATGGTTAAGTAAAAAATGACATGAAAATTAAGTGGAGAATACTGAAGATATTGGTGACAGTCATCCTTTTTGGATTTCTGTTAAGCTTCTCTTTGCAGCGTTTCAGCGATGCCGCCATGGAACACATATCGGTAAATTTAGTAGATCTTCCGGGTAGTGAAAAGGTATACTTCGTGGACGAAAAGGAAATCAGAAATATCATTAGAAAGTCGAATCCCACTAAAAAAATTGGTGATATTGATATTCCCGCGCTGGAAAAAAAGATCAACAGGCTGCCAGCAATAGATAGTGCCAATGTGTATCTGAACCTGAACGGTCGGCTGAATGTGGACATCGTACAGCGCGTTCCTGCTTTCAGGTTGAACAAAAACGGTAACGATTTTTATGTAGACCGCAAAGGAAATGAATTCCCGATCTCCCGAATCTATTCGCATCCGTGCATGCTGGTAACCGGCAATGTAACAAAGAAAGAATACATACCTCTGGGAGCACTGATCGACAAAATCAACCGGGATTCGTTCAGCAAGAAGTACTTTATCGGCATTTCTAAAGTGAAAAACGATTACAATCTGCTCACCAGCGAAGGAAACTTTAAAGTAGAAATAGGAAATCTGGACAATATTGAATTTAAAATAAAAGGATTCAAAACTTTTGCTGAGAAATTCCTTGTATTTCAGGATCAGGGCAAATACTCGAAGGTTTCGGTAAAATATGACAATCAGATTGTCACCACCTTGAATCCGCAATATGAAGGGAACGACAGCATTTTAACGGTGCGGCGGAAGGAACTGGCGAAAATTCCTGAACTGGCCGAAAGAAAACAGGAAATAATCAGAAAAAGAACAGAATAAATCAAATCAAATCAATATACAATGCAAAATCAAGAGTATTCAGTAGGACTGGACATTGGGACAACAAAAATTGTCGCCATAGTCGGACGGAGAAACGCTCATGGGAAAATCGAAGTCATGGGTGTAGGTAAAGCAAAAAGCCTGGGAGTACACAAGGGAATTGTGAACAATATTTCCCAGACCATCAATTCAATTAAAGCGGCTGTTTCAGAAGCGCAGGCCAGTGCAGGAGTTCCGATTCATAAAGTGACCGTTGGAATTGCAGGAAAGCACATTCGCTCGCTTCAGCACTCCGACTATATTATGAGGGAACATCCGGATCAGTACATTACAGAAAAAGACATCGAGGCACTGAAGGAACAGGTGAAAAAACTGGTGATGCTTCCGGGTGAAGAAATCATCCACGTGCTGCCACAGGAATATAAAGTGGACAGCGAAGGTGAAATTCATGAACCGGTGGGAATGCACGGAAAACGTCTGGAAGCCAATTTCCACGTGGTAGTAGGACAGATGGGAAGCATCAGGAATATTGCAAGATGCGTCAAAGAAGCCGGACTGGAAATGGAAGCGCTCACTTTGGAACCTCTTGCTTCCTCCGAAGCCGTGCTTACCAAGGAAGAAAAGGAGGCCGGTGTCGCCATTATTGATATCGGAGGCGGAACTACCGATATCGCCATCTTCAAAGACAATATTATCCGCCATACCTGCGTCATTCCTTACGGTGGCGGAATTATTACCGATGATATCAAGGAAGGCTGCTCCATCATCGAAAAACATGCAGAACAGCTGAAAGTGAAATTCGGTTCTTCTCTTCCTGACATGGAAAAAGAAAGCACTTTTGTTACCATTCCGGGCTTACACGGAAGACAGGACAAGGAAATTTCCCTGAAAACACTGGCCCAAATCATCGGTGCACGTGTGGAAGAAATTCTGGAAATGGTGAATACCGAACTGAAAGCTTACGGCGCCTTCGAACAGAAGAAAAAACTGATTGCAGGAATCGTGCTTACCGGCGGCGGATCCAATCTTAAAAACCTGCGACAACTGGCCAATTACACCACCGGCTTCGACAGCAGAATAGGTTTTGCCAACGAATATATTGTGAATGATAAAAACCAGTATCTGAAAGGACCCGAATTTGCCACCGCCATCGGGTTACTGATGGAAAGCTTGAAAATCAGAGACAAAAAAAATAGCAGTTCAGAGATAGAAAATACCGCTGTTGCAAGCGAAAACACTTCCTCCGAAAAGAGTGCAGAAAACGAACAGGAAACGGTTTCAAATGAAGAAACCTTTGGCGAATCCAATGCTGAAAAGAAGCGAAAAGGCCTGACTTTCGGACAGTCGTTAATGGAAAAAGTTAAAAAATTCTTTGAAGAAGTAGAATAAATCAAATTAAAAATAAGCAATATGGAAAATTATAACACACAAGGATTTTCGTTCGATCTGCCCAAAGGAAATTCATCGATCATTAAAGTAATCGGAGTCGGTGGTGGCGGAAACAACGCCCTGAAACACATGTACGAAAGAGGAATTCACGGCGTAGATTTCGTGATCTGCAATACCGATGCACAGACACTGGACAACAATCCCGTTGCCAATAAGGTACAACTGGGAGTTACCACCACCGAGGGTTTAGGCGCAGGTGCCGATCCGGAAGTTGGGGAGAAGGCCGCCATCGAAAGCATTGACGAAATAAAAGCTGCCATGGGACAGAACACTAAAATGGTCTTCATCACTGCAGGAATGGGTGGCGGAACCGGAACAGGAGCTGCTCCCGTTATTGCAAAAGTAGCAAAGGAAATGGGAATCCTGACCGTAGGAATCGTTACCGTACCTTTTAGTTTTGAAGGGAAAAGAAGACTGGATCAGGCCGAACTCGGACTGGAAAAACTCAGAAACAATGTGGATTCTCTCATTGTTATCAATAATGATAAGCTTCGCCAGCAGTTCGGGAACTTAGGCTTCAAACAAGGTTTTTCAAAAGCAGACGAAGTCCTTACCAACGCAGCAAAAGGAATGGCAGAGGTCATTACAGGATATTTTGATGTGAACATCGACTTCCGCGACGCCAAATCGGTACTCCAGAATTCAGGAACGGCACTCATGTCCACAGGATCCGCTTCCGGTGAAAATAAAGCCGAAGAAGCCGTGAAAAAAGCGCTCGATTCTCCGCTGTTGAACGACAATAAAATTACCGGCGCTAAAAACGTGCTCCTCCTCATCAGAAGTGGCTCGCAGGAAGTGACCATGGACGAAATAGGAATCATTATGGATCATATCCAGCAGGAAGCCGGAAATACCGCAGACATCATCTTCGGGGTGGGAACCGATGAGGAACTGGACGAGCAAGTGAGCGTACTGGTGATTGCCACCGGATTTGCCAAAGACAATCAGAAAAACACAGCTTTTACCGAGAAAGTAAAATACAATCTGAACGATACACCCAGAAATACGCCTTTCAAATCGGCTTCTGAAAGAGAGGAATCGTCCGCAAAAGACTTCAGCTCGCCTACCCTTTTCCGTCTGGATGATGAAGACGAAATAGGAATACCGGATTTCCCGAAAAATACCGCTGCGGTAAAAGAAATAAAAAGCGATTTTAAAATCATTGATAAAGAAGAAAAACATCTTGACTTTGAAGGAGATAACGATGCTCACACTTCGGAACCTCTTTTCTCCGGACAGACTGAACCAATGGCAGAACAGGATCTTGAAACGCAGTCTTTCCGTTTTGAAACTGAAAAAAAACCGCATCGGGAAGACCTTTTCGGTACCGTGCCACCTGTCTCTTCTCAGGAGGAAGAAAAACCACTGGAATACAGCTTTTTTGTAAACAGTCCCGCTCCGGAATTTAGTTTTGATAAAGAAGAAACAGAAGAAACAGAAAACAGTTCCCGACCAGACAACTTTGCAGCGCCAAAAGAGAAAAGGGAAGAAGAAATTTCGCCAGTTGAGGAAACCGAGTCTATCATTAAAACTGAAGAATTTACATTCATCAATAAAACTTCCCATTCAGAGAAAGTGGCAGAAAGAAGAAACAAACTGAGCGAATTTAACTCCCGGTATCAGGTAACGGAACATGAAAGTGATTTCGAAACCATCCCCGCTTTCAGACGAAAAAACATTACCCTCGATGGAAATAATGCTTCTGAACAACATGTGCAAACTTTCCTTTCCGAAAACGATAAGGGACAAATGCAGGTTCGCGAAAACAGATTTCTGAACAAGGATGTAGATTAATCTTAAAAAGCGAGAAATGAGTTTAGAAAATACCATCAATGAAGCGATAAAAACCGCAATGCGCGAGAAAGACAAGACGGCTCTCGATGCTTTGCGCGCAGTAAAATCTCAGATTTTATTGCTGAAAACAGAAGCCCGCGGAGCCGAGGTTTCCGCAGAACAGGAAATCGCCATTCTGCAGCGAATGATCAAACAGCGGAAAGATTCCTATGAGCAGTTTGCTGCACAGGGAAGGGACGATCTGGCTACCGTGGAAGCGGATCAAATGAAAGTTATCGAAAAGTTTCTGCCGGCGCAGCTTTCGCCTGCCGAGCTGGAAACAGAAATTAAGAAAATGATAGAAGAAACCGGTGCCACTTCGCTCAAAGATCTCGGGAAAGTAATGGGGACAGCCTCCAAAGCTTTAGCCGGAAAATCTGACGGAAAAAGCATCTCCGAAATGGTGAAAAAGTTGCTTTCCTAAAGCAGCCGTCGCTTTTTCGGCCTTGTGTGGATATTCAACCTTTGCATATCGATTTGATTGGAAGCCCGGAACCTCTTTTGGTTCCGGGTTTTTCCTGATTTTTTTTAAAAATGCACCCAACCCTGAGCGGTAATTTCCGCCAGTTCGTTGCTGCCGCTCAGCACCAGATGATTTCCCTGGGCCAGCTCAACAGCATGGCCGATCACTGTAAAATCCAGATGGTTTTTGATCTTCTCAAAATCCTTTGGTGCAATGGTGAGAAGAAGCTCATAATCCTCACCTCCGTTCAGCGCACACGTTACGGGACTGATGTTGAATTCCTCCGCCGTAGAAACCGTCAGCGGATCCAGTGGAACTTTATTTTCATAAATCCTGAAACCGACCTCCGACTGTTTTGAAAGGTGAAGTACTTCTGAAGCCAGGCCATCCGAAATGTCAATCATGGACGTAGGAACGATGTCCAAGCCTTCCAGAATTTCCTGCACATCGGTTCGCGCTTCGGGTTTCAGCTGCCTTTCCAACAGATAATCATAGCCTTCCATTTCAGGCTGCATCTGCGGATTTGCCAGAAATACAGCGTGTTCCCTTTCCAGAATCTGAAGTCCGAGATAGGCGCCTCCCAAATCTCCGGTCACCACCAACAAATCGTTTTCTTGGGCACCTTTCCGGGTGACAATTTTATCCTGATCCGCAGCTCCAATGGCGGTAATGCTCATCACCAAACCGGAGGTGGAACTCGTGGTATCACCACCAATTAAGTCCACTTTATATTTCTCGCATGCCAGCGCAATTCCTGAATAAATCTCTTCCAGTGCTTCTACCGGGAAACGGTTGGAAACTGCCACAGAAACCAGAATCTGAGTGGGAACCGCATTCATGGCAGCTATATCGCTGAGGTTGGCCACGACGGTTTTATACCCCAGATGTTTCAGCGGAACATATCCCAGATTGAAATGAACGCCTTCGGCAAAAAGATCTGTACTGACCACCATTCTTTTTCCTTCCGGGAAAATAACTGCGCCATCATCGCCCACGCCCAGTTCGGACGAAGGATTCTTCAGACTGAACTTTTCGGTAAGGTGACGGATAAGGCCAAACTCGCCTAAAGTTGAAATCGGTGTCAGGTCCTGATTTTTATTTTCAAACATCAGTGTAAGAATTTAAAATTAAGGTTAAATAGTAAAAAGTTCCGGATCCACATTCTGCGGTCGGAAAGGCAAAGCTTTCAGATGATCTTTGGTGAGCACCTCAGCGTTTTCCGAACCGTACCGTTTCATGAAGACCAGGATATCATCCGGCGGCGTGGTGGATTTTCTCAGCATCATATCAATCCAGACTCCCAAAGCTTCGGAAGTCGCACAATGGGTTCCGTCCGGAAGATAGAATTGGTGAAGAAAACGGTAAATTCCTCCATCTTCAGAGAATCCGTTGATTTCCAGACTTACTTTAATTTCCTGATCAAGATAAATCTCCTTGAAAAAAGAATACTGTTCATGCAGAATCACCGGGCCTATTCCCCAGCGGTTCAGTTCGCTGAGGCCCATTTTATTTTTTCCCATAAAAGACATTCTCGTTTGGGCACAGTATTCCACATAAGCAGAATTGGCGAGGTGCTTGTTGGCGTCGATATCACTCCAGCGCACTTCAAAAGTATGATAGTAAACAGACATATTTCAGATTTCTGCAAAGATAAAGATTTGGGAGGGAAGTAAATTTGTACCATTTACATATATTTGTATGTTATCCCGAATTTTATAAATGATACACTTACAATGAAAGAAGTTGATAGTTTTATCTGTACAGAAAATATTCAAAAAAAATTGTCACACTATCCGAAACTTCTCTAAAAAGAAATACCTGAGAATGTCGTAGATTTGAAAAACATCTCACCTTTTTTCAAACATGACATTATTCAAAAATGTAAGGTTTCTGAAAACTTTCGGACAGCTGTGTGTTTAAGTTTATTATTTTATATGCATTTATAAGATGACTAATTTTTATACTGTCATGATTACAACACGATTCTGATAATATCTTCATATATCAAAGTCGGTTTAATCATTTCGAATTATTTTTTGTTTATACAGTTCGTACCGTTGCAAACCGTTTCTTCGATAAATTTGATATTCATAGGTATTGCTTCTTTTGGAAATAGAATCACCAATTTTTATTTCTGCGGTATCATTAATATTTAAAGAAATATACAATCCGTTTCTTAAATAATACTCGCGCGAATTGGTTTGCCAATCACTGTGAGACATAACTTTTGAATTAATTTGGTTTTCATAAAGTTTTTCCTTGTTCTTTTTCTCCCTTATTATGCTAAATATAATAGGTGCTAAAACTATTAATATTACAAAAATATTAATTACCATATTCTTTTTCATAACTCTTAAAATTTAAAAATCGGAATAGCAATAGGTGCATACTGATAATTTGCTTGGATATTAACACCGGTTAGAGGACTTATTTCTACCCCTGCTCCAAATTGGCCACCTATGTTGATAAATCCATTATTACCAACCCAAGAATAAGATAAACCTGCAGATCCGTGCGGACCAAGACCAATTC
>JAEYOX010000039.1 GCA_023411265.1 Bacteroidota bacterium
GGATAAGCTTGCCAAAACGGGCGATCCCCATGCTTTCACTTTCAGCAAACCGAAAATGGACGGTTACGACTATTCTTTCAGTGGTGTGAAAACATCTGTACTCTACTTTATTCAGAAGGAACTGAAAAAGGATCCGGAATTTATTTCGAAAAACCTGAGTGATCTTTGTGCATCGGTACAAAAAACCATTACGGAAACGCTCATGCTGAAACTGGAGAAGGCAGCCGCTGAATATCAGATCTCTGAAGTAGCCGTCGCCGGCGGCGTTTCTGCCAATTCAGGTTTGCGCGAAGCGATGTTGACCAATAAAGAAAAACTGGGTTGGAATATTTACATTCCCAAATTTGAATATACGACGGATAATGCTGCGATGATTGCCATGGTGGCACAACTGAAATATGAAAGAGGCGAATTCTCCGACCTCTCCGTATCGGCATCCGCTAGATATGATCTCGAAGAATCTTTTACAAATTAAATCTTCACCATATGAAACTTTTTTTCGGCACCGTATTTCCCGAAACTACCATTGATGCGGATGAACAGCAACATATGATAAAAGTACTCCGGATGCGCAATGGCGAAGAAATTTCCGTAACCGATGGAAGAGGAAATCTGGCCAAAGGAACACTTGTTCTGGAAGGTAAAAAAGCGAATATTGAGGTTTCCTCCGTCGAAAAAGATTTGCCTGACTTCTCCCCTCGACTTCATATTGCTATCGCACCCACAAAAAATATCGACCGTACCGAATTTTTCATCGAGAAAGCAACCGAACTTGGCATTGCTGAAATCACTTTTCTGCAGACCGAGAAATCGGAACGCAAAATGATCAATATCGAAAAAGTCAGAAAACAGATCATCAGCGCCTCGAAACAGTCGCTACGCGTTCATTTCCCTGTGATTCATCCCATGGTCAAACTCCAGGATTTCATTTCCACCACGGATCCTGAAACGACCTACATTGCGCACTGTGACCCTTCTTTCGAAAGAACGGACCTGAGGGCTATAAAGCCGGAAAATCATCTTACTTTCCTCGTGGGACCAGAAGGCGATTTCAGTCCAAACGAAATCAGATTGCTAACAGAAAAAAACTTCAGATCCATTTCCCTCGGAACGCAGAGATTACGGACAGAAACTGCAGGGGTTTTTATTGCCTCATGGAATTATTACAGGATGATGTGCGATGCCCCTATCAAGTGAAAACACGGTTGTTAAGATTTCTTAAAAAATCACACGCCTCATCATATCTTCCATTAGTCAAATCTAATTCATTACAACTTTATTGCTAGAGGGTTATAACTTATCCACTACAAATACCGCCTAAGATTGATTTCTGATTCTTTGTGTTAATTTTTTTTTGTTAACCAACAATAGTATTCGATGCACAACATTAAAAAATTTAAACGTCGCAGATCATTCAAAATTGCTGTCTGAATTCCAAAATATTTGCAATAAATTCGTTTAATCACTATTTATTTAATAGCATTTTCCGGTAATTCCTATTCTCCTTGTGTACGCCTGAAATGAAATGACCGATGAATTATTTTAATTAATATACCAACAATTTTAATATTTTTTCATTATTAACCACATATTGCTGAGAAACTTTAACACTGTCGCGCTTTTTTTTATAAAATCACCGCTATATCTTAGCTTCACCAAATCACAAAATATTATTATTATGGCAATTAGAAGAAATTCCGGAAACAGAAGACCAATGTCTTCTTCCAACAGAGGAACTTCCATGAGAGGTTCCGGATCACGAAACTCAGGTAGAAACCGTTCATATCGCGATGATGAGGACGACAGAGAGTATTATGATGATGACTATAACGACCGGTACTATGACGATGAGTACGATGATGAAGACTATGACGATTATGATGATTATGATGACGACGACTGGGATGATGATTATGATAATGAGTGGGATGACGACGATTGGGATGATGACGATGACTGGGACGACGATGATGATTGGGACGATGATGATGATTGGGACGATGATGAAGACGACAGACGAAGAGGCGGAAGAAGTTATAGAGGTAGAAGTTCAGGTTACTCATCCGGGAGACGTTCAGGTTCACCCAGAGGAAGCCGCTCAGGTTCTGGCAGAGGTTCCTCAGCAGATGATCAGCCACGAGACGACCAGGGCAGATTTGTTTCCAGATCCGGAAGAGGGTCATCCGGCCGAGGAAGATCAGGGTCATCCTCAGGAAGAAGTTCAGGATCATCAGGACGCGGAAGCAGATCATCCGGAAGAGGCAGATCAGCAGATGATCAACCAAGAGACAGCCGGGGAAGATTTACATCGGATGGCCGTGGTTCATCGCGCGACAGAGGTTCCCGTTCCGGCAGGAGTTCGTCCGGCAACAGAGGAAACTCCGGTTCATCTTCAAGACGGAGCAGCTCATCCGGCAGAAATTCAGGTGGAACACGCAGATCTTCACAAAGAGGAAATCCGTATCATGATGAAAGGGGCAGATTCACCTCAGAAGACAATGCAAGACGACGGGGCGGATTCGGAAGCAGAAACAGGCGTAATAACTAATCAATTCTATCACCCACAACTGGCTGCGTAATGCAGCCGGTTTTTAAAATTTAAAAAATATGGACACCAATAAAAATCCGGCTGCCACAGCTAAAACTGCTGAGAAAACCCCAAAAGGTTCGGTTTCAAAAGAAAAAGAAGTGAACATGAACAACAATTCGGAAGCCAAAAGACAGACGTTGGAAACGAACGGCAACTCCGAAAATAAAGAGAATCCTAATCAAAAACCATCAGAAACGGAACGGGACGGACCGTTGTTCAAATTTTTCACCGATGCACTAAAGGATGTTCTGTACGCAGAAAAACACATTCTGGAAGCCTTGCCCAAAATGCAGAAAGCAGCCACCACTTATGAACTTCAGGAGGCTTTTGAAGACCATCACCTTCTTACCCAAAAACACATTTCCCGCCTGGAAAGAGTTTTCAGAATGATCGGTGAAGAACCTGAAGAAAAAAAATGTGAAGCCATTATCGGCATCGTAAAAGAAGGCGAATCCGTTATTGAAAACACGGATGAAGGAAGCATGACTCGGGATGCCGCTCTTATTATTGCCGCACAGAAAGTAGAACATTATGAGATAGCAACCTACGGCGGACTGGCTGCGTTGGCAGAAACACTGGAATTATACGAAGCTTCCGATCTGCTTCATACTACACTGCAAGAAGAAGAAGAAACCGATGAAGACCTGACAGATATAGCAGAAAGCTTCATCAATTTTGCAGCAAAAGAAGACGAAGAGGAAGACGACAATCAGGACGATGGCCTTGGCTTCTGGTAAAATCCCCGAATAACGACTCTTTCATTCATATGCGCCGGAACATCTTCCGGCTATTTTTTTAAGCAACAAGTTTTTTGCGCTGATCATTTTCATCATATAAAAACAACGTTGTTGTGGATATTTCAATCAATTATCCGCTACGGAAAGCGAGAGTTGTTATTTAGAGGTAATCTTCTGAAGCGTTTCCAATAATTCCGGATCTTCAGGAGAAATAGCATAATAATCGGCAATTTTTCCCTGTTGGTCAATCACCATAAAGCGGGGAACCCAATTTAATTCGATATAATTATTGAAACGGTTCTTCCAACCTTCATCAAACCAATAGCTTTGCGAACCCGCAATCTGATACTTGTCCAGACCTCTTTTCCACTGATCGAATGTTCGATCCAGCGAGAAGTAAACAAATTCCACATCGGGAAAGCGGTTTTTTATTTCTTCCGTTTTAGGAAGAGCCAGAATACAGTCACGGCACCAACTCGCCCAAAAATCGATAATGAGAACTTTGCCCTCATAGGGTTTCAAAACTTCACCGACAGTTATTTTCTTTCCGTCGAAGGACATGATTTTCTGCTGCAGAACTTCCTCAGTAAATTCTTTCTTGATGGAGGTAACCGGCTTTTGCGAATAGCCAGCTGTACATAAGACGAGTGCTATTAACCAAAATAATTGTTTCATTTAAAAAAAATTAGTCATCGCCTAACAGATCCGGCCGGCGTTCACGGGTAATCCGCACGGCCTCATCATGCCGCCACTCTTCTATTTTTGCGAAATTTCCGCTCAGCAAAACCTCCGGAACCTTCAGACCTTTGTACTCTTCAGGTCTTGTATAAATGGGCGGTGACAGCAGATCGTCCTGAAAACTGTCAGTCAGTGCACTCTGCTCATCGTTCAGAACACCCGGCAACAGCCGAATTACGGAATCTGCAAGAACACACGCTGCCAATTCGCCTCCGGTGAGAACATAGTCGCCGATGGAAATTTCTTTGGTTACGTGAAGATCGCGAACCCGCTGATCGATTCCCTTATAATGTCCGCAGATGAACATCAGATTATTTTTTATAGAAAGTGAATTGGCTATTTTCTGATTCAGGGTTTCACCTTCGGGGGTCAGATAAATAATTTCGTCATAGATCCGCTCCGATTTCAGTTGCAAAATACATTGGTCCAGCGGTTCCACCATCATCACCATTCCGGCTCCGCCACCATAAGGTTCATCGTCAATCTGTCGGTATTTTCCTGTGCTCCAGTTGCGCAACTGGTGAAAATGAACTTCAGCGAGCCCTTTCTGCACTGCTCTTTTTAAAATAGAGGCCTGAAACGGGCTCTCCATCAATTCGGGCAATACACTGATGATATCAATTCTCATTGTTCTGTTTTATTCTTTTTATTAGGAATGATAATGAGCCTCAGCGACGAGTCTTTATTCACATAACTCCACATCCAGTTGAAAAAAACGGCAAGTTTATTCCGAACTGAGAGAATAAGCATCAGGTGAAGAAACATCCAGAAGTACCATGCAAAAATACCCTGAAATTTAAAATTGGGCAAGTCCACCACCGCTCTGTGTTTACCAATGGTCGCCATGTTACCCTGATCTTTGTATTCGTATTCTTTCCAGTCGGCGCGGCTCTTTTTCAGAAAATTTTTACCCAGATTCTTTCCCTGATTGATGGCTACGTTGGCCACTTGTGGATGTCCGTCTGGATATTTCGGGGTTTCCATGTAAGCGATATCACCAATGGCATATATGTTTTCATATCCTAAAACCCGGTTATAACGGTCGGTTTTATAGCGGTTTCTGAACACCACTTCGGGATTCATTCCGTCGATAATATTTCCTGTAACTCCTGCTGCCCAGATGACATTGTTGCTGGCAATTTCTTTTCCGCTCTGCATGAACACCTTGTCGCCGTCATATCCCGTTACCATTTCACCTTTCATGAAAATAACGCCGAATTCTTTGAGATACTCTTCAGATTTCTGCTGAGCTTCCTCACTCATAGAGGTCAGCGGTTTTTCTGTAGAACTGATCAGAATGATTTTAAGATCGTCAAAATTCATGTGCGGATAATCACGCGGCAGAATGTATTTCTTCATTTCTGCAAAAGCACCGGCAAGTTCTACACCTGTCGGGCCGCTTCCTACGATGACAATATTCCAGTTGCCGTCGTCGCTGCGTCTTTTTTCGATAATCAATTTTTCGAAAGTCAGCAACACATGATTTCTGATAGAAATAGCTTCCTGCGTATTTTTCATTCCGAAGGTAAGATGTTCAATTTTGGAGTTTCCAAAAAAATTGGTTTTGCAACCTGTGGCAATGACGAGCTGATCATAATGAAAATCGCCGTCTTCCGTGATGAGTTTATTTTCTTGCGGAACTACGCGCTGCACTTCCGTCATTCGGTATTGCGTGTTGCGGGAACGTTGAAATATCTTTCGGAATGGGAAAGAAATGTTGGAGGGCTCAATTCTTCCGCAGGCGACCTGATAAAAAAGCGGCTGAAACATGTGATGGTTCACCTTGTCGATCACAAAAACTTTTTTATTCTTATTGTTGAGTGTCTTGGCGAGCTGTAATCCGGCAAAACCGCCGCCAATAATCACTATTTTTTCTCGTGTTTCCATAATATCACAAAATTACAGAAATTATTGTACCATCTTCGCCTTTAAAATTTTAGTTTTGCACCGAAATGGCAGGAAAAAAGACCATAACCCGCAGCAAGAGACGTCTGCACCGGAAAAGAAGACGGAAAGTAATCTTCCGCAGGTTGCTCCTGCTCGCTGTGCTGTTGTTTGCACTTTCCGGAACGGGATTCTATCTGAAAGAAAAAATCGCCTTTTATTATGCGTATTATTTTAACCGCTTTGAACATAAAAAATTAAAAAACACGGCATTTGAAGCCGAACGAATCGACAGGATCACGGGAATGTATGCGGATAAGATTTTCGGTTTTGATATTTCCCATTACCAGAATCCTAAAGACCTGCAATGGGACAGCCTGAGCATCGGCAACCGTTCGATTCCGCTGAGGTTTGTAATTTTGAGGGCAACGATGGGAAACCGTGGCAAGGACAGAAATTTTGATGAATTCTGGACTACGGCTCAAAAGCACGAACTCATTCGGGGTGCGTATCATTTTTACAGGCCGGATGAAGATCCGGTGCGGCAGGCCAATAATTTTCTGGAAAGCGTGAAACCGGAAGATGGCGATCTGGTTCCCGTTCTGGATATTGAAAAAAGACCGGTAAAATATTCAAGAAAAAAGCTGATTGAAAACCTGAAAATATGGGTAAAAATCGTAGAGGAAAAGTACGGCAAGAAACCCATTATTTACACCTATTACCACTATTACCGGGATATGCTTCGGGGAGAATTTGACGGCTATCCGCTGTGGCTGGCCAACTATAACGACGTTCCACAACCCAGCCCGGAAGATCCGTGGATGATGTGGCAGTTCACGGAAAGCGGCATCGTGTACGGCATTAATACGAAAGTAGACCTCAACATTTTCAACGGGAATATGCGGGACTTGGAGAAGCTGATGGTGGAGTGATTCCGGATTCTGGTGAAACCCACAGAAAACCTTGAATGAACTTTCTTGTTCTGCTATATTATTTCTCCGCTTCTTTTTTCCAGTATTCTAATTGTTGTTTTAAATCTTCTATTTGCTTTTCATAAGAAGCAATCAGCTTTATGGATAGCTCGTAATATTCATAATACGATTTGTAATCAAAACCCTGAAAACCGCTCGCATTATCCTTATTTTCCTGATTAAAATTTTTTTGTGAATCCAGATCAAGGAGATTATCCAGCGGCGTTTCCAGCACCTTTGAGATTTGCATCAGCCTTTCGACGGTCAGTTTAGTTTCTCCTTTTCTATTTTGCGGTATGCCGAGGTACTCAGCTCAAGTTCACGAGCCATATTCTCATAAGAAAAACCTTTCTTGTTCCGTAGTTCAGCAATTTTATGAATTATTTTTTCCATAGAAGTAAAAATGTTTTTCATAAAAGTAAATATTTTTCCGCAAAAGAAACAATCAATTCTCCATAAAATAATTACTCTTGTTGAGTTAAAAATTATAAAGCCCATGAAGAGAATCATTTATTACACAGGATTGTTGTTCCTGCTGCTGTTGATACTAAATAGTTGTCGACAGGATGAATTTGTCGCCGAAGCGCAACAACGATCTGAAAAGATTTCAAAGTTTGGAATCTTTAGCAGTAAGAAAGAAGGCAGCTTAGCCCGAGAGAACGATATGCATTATCAGGAAGGCTTTCGCTATCTTTATTTCCGCTACTTTGAATTATATCCTGAAGAAGCACCAGATTTTGAGGATACTTCTATACCTCAGGTGGACTTCCGCTTTGCAACACAGGTATTTTATGAAGAAGATTCAACCAAAATGGTTTTCTATCCTATTGTACTGGATGGAAAAGTTATAGAATTACTGGGTGCCAGCCTGAATGCTGATGACACCTACGTATCTTTCTTTTTTCATCAGGATGGTGAATTTAAGGATGAAGCTATAGCTTCTTTCGAACGTCAAGGAGAACCTGATAGAGAAGTGAGAGGAGATATTGAAGAAGTTGTAATACCCATATACCGCCCTATTCATCAGCAATTTCCGGGTTATTTATTAGCCAACTTCACCTTGCCGGGCAGTGGTGGTTGTGATATGTTTGGAAATTGTAGTGGAGGAGGTGGAGATTTACCAAGCCCTGTGTTGCCACAGCCGCAGGTAACGCCGTGTGGAAAGATAAGTAAAATTGGTAAAAACGAAAAGACGAAAGAGTTAATGAACGATCTGAAAACACAAACGGGTGACGATAAGGAGCATGGATATGTTTTGAATGAATCTAATGGAAATGTGGATGAAACATATTTTCACGGTTCACAAGGTGACCCTTGGATAGATGTCCCAATGACACAGATGGACGGTTTTATACATTCGCATTTTAATTCTTTAGGATTATCCGTTCCATCTCTTGGAGACATTTTTGCAACTGCTTATCTTTACAATAACGGATATATTAATAATGTAAATACTTTTGTAGCCGGTGTTGTAACTTCAGGTTCACAATATTTAATAGTCATTGACGATCCCGTAAAGTTAGCTAACTTTGCCAATAGTATTATGAATGGAAATGAGATAAACCCGGACGCTTATAACGGATTTGAAACAATTCTTCAAAACCCTCCTTTTAACATTAATATGAATAATAATTTCACAACTAATCAAGATAATTTTGTGAAATTTTTGGAAAGTCTTAATACGGGGCTTAAGCTTGTAGAAGTTTCTGACGATTATACTACCTATAAAACAATAAATCGAAATTCAGATGGAAATGTGGTGTCTCAAAATTGTCCATAATTTAAAAAATGAAAAAATGAAAAATATAATAATAATAATACTGATTGGTTTTTTATTCATGAGTTCCACACTTAACTGCAAAGCACAAAGTAACTTTCCCCAAGATGGAGATAATATTGTAAACAACCACATCAATAAATTTGTGGGAACCTGGGTTTGGACTTCGGGAAATACGAGTTTGCAATTAGTTTTAAAAAAAGAAAATGTAAAACAACCTTATGGAAACAATATATATGCGGATGTAATAATTGGTTTTCACAAGTATACCGATAACGGGAATATTATAGAGAACTCTACACAATATTCTAATGAAACATTTTCATTTTCATATAAAGGCAATTCAACTATTTACGGTTCTACTGAAGAGAGTAAACCTAACACACTTAATGGAGGTATGACACATCTTTCCAAAAATAAAAATCTTACTTTCCAAATAGAATATATTGATGCTACTCATATAAAATTAGTGAAACTTAAAAATACGGCTGGTATAAAGTTTAGAAAACCTACTGATCCACCTTTTGATGGAACCATCACTTTACCGCAGAATATCATCTTAACCAAACAGTAATTTTGTGAGAGAGATATATGAAAAAGCCATGCAAGCATACGTTTGTGTGGTTTTTTTATTATTTGGAAAAGTCTTGTAACTTAAAATCCGGTACAGAATGAACAGAAAGAACAGTCAAGACCTTGGAATCATTTTGCTAACCACAGAACTCAGCCAACACCATTAATCCAGTTTCATTAACCACTATTCTCCCTGCCACTGCGCAGGATTTTATCATTTCCAGCAAATCGGAAGTTAATTCCGTATTTTAGCACCCTAATTTTAATGACAGATGAATTACGTTTCGGCAGAAAATCTCACCAAATCTTTCGGCATCAAAATCCTGTTTGAAAACATCTCTTTCAACGTGAATGAAGGCGATAAAATCGCCATCGTTGCCAGAAACGGAACCGGAAAATCTACTCTTTTAAAAATCCTGACCGGAAATGAAATCGCCGACAGCGGAAATGTCACCGTTCATAAAGATATTCAGGTGGTGCTTTTTGATCAGGAAATTGATTTCGACCCATTACTTTCGGTGGAGGAATTCATGATGACGCTGGATTCTGCACCGATTCAGGCATTGAAAAAATACCATCAGTCGTTGATTTCCGCCGATCCGAAGGAGATGGAAAAAGCCATTGCCGAAATGGAACTTCAGAAAGCCTGGGATCTGGAAAATGAAATGAAACAGTTTCTTTTCCAGTTGAAAATCACAGATCTGAACGCCAAAATGGGCACCCTTTCGGGCGGACAAATTAAGCGGATTGCTCTCGCAAAACTCCTTACAGAAACCCGCGCTGAACATCGACACGTTCTTTTAATATTGGACGAACCTACCAATCACCTGGATGTGG
>JAEYOX010000112.1 GCA_023411265.1 Bacteroidota bacterium
AAAAAACGACCGCGCACTTCGGTATATAGACGTTAGCAGTAAAATAATTCGCGATAAAGAAGCGGGAGATTATTATCTTTTCATTGCTCAGGATACGACAGATGTAATTCTGGATAAACTCAGCATCAACGAAAAAAACAGAATTCTGGAAGCTAATAACAAGGAACTTCAAGCTTTCAATTATGTGGCGAGCCACGATTTGCAGGAACCGCTGCGTAAAATTGAAACTTTTATTTCCCGTCTTACGGCTAAGGATTATAATCAACTTTCTGATTCTGGAAAACAATATCTGGAACGCATACAGCTTTCTGCCGGAAGAATGCGAACTCTTATTAATGATCTTTTGCAATTTTCCAGAACCACAAGGGCAGAACAGACTTATGAAATTTGTGATCTGAATATGTTAATGAATAATGCTTTGGAGGAACTCTATCATCCTTTGGAAGAAAAGAGGGCACAAGTGGAAATTACCAACCTGCCTGTTTTGAAAGTCGTTCCGTTTCAGATACAGCAACTATTTACCAATTTAATTTCCAATTCCTTGAAATACAGTCAGGAAGGAATTCCACCTCATATAATAATAGATTCCTGCAAAGTACATTCATCCACTGAGAGTGCTTTATCCAAGGCAATATCGGGGAATTATTATAAGATTACATTTGCTGATAATGGCATCGGTTTCGAGCAGGAATATGCCGAGAAAATTTTCCAGCTTTTCCACAGGTTGCATGGCAGAGGAGAATTTGAAGGAACCGGGATAGGACTTGCCATCTGCAAAAAAATTGTGGAAAACCACAAAGGTTATATTTGTGCGAACGGAATTCCCGGTAAAGGTTCTGTCTTTACTATTTACTTTCCCGAAGAAATCAAGGCTTTTTCTTGATAAATACGGCATTTCCGCTAAATCTTACAATAAAACATTTGAATTCTGTAAAGGCTCAGAAGAACCAGTTATTGATATTTGTATCGTTGTTTGACAGTATTTAAATGACATTCGGAACAAAAAAATATCAAGATAAAAGCAATATAAATTGCAATGGAAAGAGCATTAATGATGAAATATAATATCTTCTACATTTTGGCAGCAGTATTATTTATAAGTTGGGTTGTAGGCTATATTGTATATGATGTAGGGGGGCTGTTTCATCTTACATTTCTATTTGCCGTCATTATCTTGCTTTTGAAATTGGTCCGTGACCATACACGATAAAACCAACACATTATATTATGAAAAATCTAAATTTTATTTCCAAAACACAGTTGGCGATTTACTCACTTTTTCTTTCTGTGATGACTTTTGCTCAAGATACTCCGGATCTTGATGTAGATGTGGATGTTGATAAGCCTGGCATGGATGGCGACTGGATGTCGAATCCATTGGTTTGGGTAATTGGTGCTTTAGTCCTTATTCTCATCATTGCGTTGGTTGCAAGAGGAGGAAGAGGCAGAGATTAATACAAAATGCAGAATTCCGTTTCATATTAATTATGAAGCGGTTTTCTGCTTGCAAGTTTGCTTTGTGATACTTTTATCGGTCGATAAGGGGATTTACGAGATTTTTCCCCATTTATTTTTCCCTTTGTAGTTTTTCGTGTAGTAATTTTTCATCATTTCATGGTCGGGATGATTCAGGAAAGGATCTTTCAATAGTATTTTTTCTACGATTTCTTTGGAAGCTTTGATGATTTTGCTGTCGTGCAGAAGATCCAGTCTTTTGAAATCCACAACGCCACTTTGCTGCGTTCCCAGGATATCTCCGGGTCCGCGAAGTTCCATATCCACTTCGGAAATTTTGAAACCATCGTTAGTTTCACACATGGTTTTGATTCTTTTTCTTCCTTCGTTCGTCAGTTTGTCTGAGGTCATCAGAATACAATAACTCTGTTCTGCGCCCCGGCCAACTCTTCCCCGAAGCTGATGCAACTGCGAAAGCCCGAAACGTTCAGCACTTTCAATAGTCATTACTGAAGCATTCGGAACATTCACCCCAACTTCTATTACTGTAGTCGCTACTAAAATATCTACAGCTCCGGAAGCAAATTTCTGCATCGCTATTTCTTTTTCGGCGGGTAACATTTTGCCGTGAAGCATACTCACGGTGTGTCCACTGAAATACTGCGCAATATGCGCAAATCCTTCCGTGAGATTTTTATAGTCTAAAGTTTCGCTTTCTTCAATTAAAGGATACACAAAGTATATTTGTCTTCCTTTTTTTATTTCGTCCCGACAAAAATTATAAACAAAAATCCGGTCTTTCTCTCTGCGGTGCGCCGTGATGATGGCTTTTCTGCCCACCGGTAATTCATCAATTAGGGAAACGTCCAGATCTGAATAATAACTCATTGCCAAAGTTCTTGGAATAGGCGTAGCCGTCATAATTAAAACATGAGGCGGGATTTTATTTTTTGTCCAAAGTCTGGCGCGCTGGGCAACACCAAAACGGTGCTGTTCATCAATAATGGCAAGGCCGAGATTTTTAAACTGAACAGTTTCCTCCACAATCGCATGAGTGCCGATTAGCAGGGACAGCTCTCCATTCATCAAGCCTTCATGAATGATTTTTCTTTCAGAATTTTTAGTGGAACCGGTGAGTAATTTTATCTGAATATCTGTGTTTTCAAGAAGTTTAGAAATTCCATGATAATGTTGCTGTGCCAGAATTTCTGTAGGTGCCATAATACACGCCTGAAAACCATTGTCCATCGCAATCAGCATGGAAAGAAGTGCCACCATAGTTTTTCCGGAGCCCACATCGCCTTGAAGCAAACGGTTCATTTGAACATGCCGTTTCATATCATTTCTGATTTCTTTTAAAACTTTTTTCTGAGCGTTGGTAAGCTGAAAAGGAAGATGGTTTTTGTAAAAATTATTGAAATGATCACCCACCACAGGAAATGGATTTCCGATATTATTCGCCTTATGGTGTTGTTTTTTCAGGCCATATCCCAATTGAAAGAAAAAAGCTTCTTCAAACTTCAATCTTCGGTCGGCGTGTTGCAAATAAGTATGATTTTTTGGAAAATGAATATTGAGATAGGCACTTCGGCGAGACATCAGCTGGAGAGACTTTCTGAGATCATCCGGCAGGTTTTCATCCAGCATATTTGGGATTTCAAGACAGATACTTCTCAGTACAGAAGAGAAAAATTTTTGATTGAGGCCTCTTTTTGTTAGTTTTTCGGAACTTGGATAAATGGGCTTCAGACGTTCTTCTTTTTCTTTTTTTTCTTCGATTTCAATTTCCGGATGCGGCATCGAAAACTGATTATTAAACAGATTTACTTTCCCGAAAACAAATAGTTCTCGATTTACAGGAATCTGCTCCTTGAGCCATTGTGAATATTGAAACCAAACGAGTTCCATGGTTCCCGTTTCGTCATAAAACTTGGCTGTAAGCCTTCTGCTGCGGCCTGTTCCGGTTTCCTGAAGGTGGGCGATTTTACCCTTCAGCTGTATATCCGGCATATTTTCTTTCAGGTCTTTTATTTGATACGTTTTGCTTTTATCAAGGTATCGGATCGGGAAAAAATTCAGAAAATCTTCTACTGTTGCAATTCCCAATACTGCTTTTAGCATTTTTGCCCGTTCAGGCCCTATGCTTTTCAGAAATTCTATGGATGTATCGAGAGTCAATGAAAATTGAATTTTATACGAAAGTCGTGAAAATAAAAAAGACTTCCAAAAAAACCGGAAGCCTTAAAAATTAATCCTTAATTTTTGACCTGAATTTCTTTTGATAGCTTTCCCATTCTTCCCGCGTTTTTATTTTCAGATGTTCATTTTCAGCAAAAAAAGGAAGATAAGGTTCCAGTTCTTTTGCCGTAAGCGCACCCTGTAGAAGTGTGATGGGATTGGTATTTTCATCCAGAAATATTATGCTCGGAACTGCATTGACGTTCATAAACTTGGTGAAATCATGTAGTGGATTTCTGTTTCTGCGGTTTGCTGCGTCTGAATTTTCAAAAGTTCTTCCATACAGGGTAACTGGTTTTTTACCTTCAGCATCAAATTTTACAGCGTAATAATTTTCGTTCAGATATTGGGCAATTACCGGATGATTGTAAGTGTGTTTCTCCATGATTTTACACGGGCCGCACCAATCTGCATAGAAATCGATCAGGATTTTTCTTGGCTGAGTTTTCTGAGCTTCTACAGCTTCCTCCAGCGTGTACCATTTTAGCTGTGAATATCCCGAGGTAATATAGAAAAGGGAAAAGAGAATGAGTAATTTTTTCATTACGACTTGGATGCTTATTTTGAAGTAAAGTTAAAGGTTTAACGGACGTCCTGCATCAGTTTTTTCACAAAAGGTGAAATTAAAATTAGTAAAACTCCGGCCACGACGGCGTAAATAGCCAGTTGTTTATAACCTTCCGCATAGCTGATGAGCGCTTCCAGATTGGATGTTCCCGTTTTTGTAGTCGCCATATTGGCACCAATGATTCCTGCAACGTACTGTCCGTATGCTGAAGCCAGAAACCACAATCCCATCATCATTCCCTGAAGGTTTTTAGTGGAAAGTTTTGTCATAATAGATAAACCGATAGGTGAAAGACATAATTCCCCGAAAGTGATGATAAGCAAAGCAATCGTGAAGAACCGCAGGGAGGTAATTCCTTCGGCATTGGCGAAAAATTTAGTAGCAAATAAAGTATAATAACCTAAACCGAGCAGAATGAAACCTAAACCGAATTTAATAATCGTATTGGGTTCCAGTTTTCTTTTGCTGAGCCAGATCCATAACAGTCCTAAAAGCGGAGCTAAGAAGATGATAAAAAATGCTCCTCCGGAATTATTAACGCCAT
>JAEYOX010000065.1 GCA_023411265.1 Bacteroidota bacterium
AGCTGGTAGAGCAATACACTTTTAATGTATGGGTCCTGGGTTCGAATCCCAGCCAGGTCACGAATTTGCTGAAAAGTAAATTTTTTTCATATTAATATTTTGTGATTTGGTGTTCAAAAGCCTTCCGACAGGAGGGCTTTTGATATTTTATAGATCAGGATCCAAATGCATGTTGTCAATAAGTCTTACATCGCCGATTATAGCAACAAGAAATGCTCTGTATCGCTGATCTTTAAGAATAGATTCGGCTTTTCTAAGTGTCTGCTCATCAGCAATAGTGAAGTATTCCATTTTGATCTCCGGCTCATTCTCAAATATTTCTTTTACTTTGTTGTTGATTTCCGGAATGCTGAGCTTTCCAAACCATTTTCGAACCTTATATAAAGTATCGGGAATAATTTTTGCGACTCGTCGCTCTTCTTCTGTAAGCCTTTTATTTCTTGAACTCATCGCAACGCCATCCGCTTCTCTGGCTGTCGGTACACCGTGAATTATCACTGAAAGCTGGGTGATTTCTGTTAATTTTCTGATGATGGCCAATTGCTGAAAATCTTTTTCACCGAAATATGCATTATCAGGTTGTACCTGCCTGAACAGTGTTTCTACTACGGTGCCAACGCCGTCAAAATGGCCAGGGCGGGAAGCACCTTCCATTTCCGCTTCGATGCCCCCAAAATTGTACTGCATACTCACCGTGCCATTCGGGTAAAGGTCCTCTATTTTGGGAAGATAGACCGCGTCTACAAACCCGGAAGTTTGCAATGCTTGAAGGTCAGTTTCCAACGTACGGGGATACTTTTCTAGGTCATCGGGATTATTAAATTGTGTAGGATTAACAAAAATGGAAGAAATTACCACATCGTTTTCCCTTCTGGCCGCTTCATAAAGTGAAATGTGGCCCGGATGAAGCGCACCCATCGTTGGTGCGAATCCAATAGTATTTCCGGCCTCCTTTTGCTGGAGAATAAATTTTATGAGCTCCTCCCGGCTTTTTATACTCTGCATGATGTACGATTAAACTGGGTAAAAATATAAAAATATTATGCACGCTGCAGATTTCTTTTTGGTTTTTTTGTTTGCTCGGTGTGCATGGTATCTACTATTAAAATATGTTAATTAGAATTAAATACATTAAAATTTTGTATTTTTGCGACTTAATGGGTCTAAAAAATAAAAGACCAATAAGAAGAATATATGCAGAATCAGAAAATCTTATACATTACCACCGAATTATATCCTTATCAGGAGGAGAGCAGACTCGGGTTGATGGTGAGCAAAATGGCGCTTCAGATGCATGGTGAAGGTAATGATGTGAGGGTGTTTATGCCGCGCTTCGGCTCAATAAGCGAGAGAAGATTTCAACTTCATGAGGTGATAAGGCTATCCGGAATGAATATTATTATCAATGATCTGGATCAGCCGCTTATCATCAAAGTAGCATCTCTTCCTGGGGAACGTCTGCAGGTATATTTTATCGACAATGAAGAGTATTTCAAAAGAAGATCCTTTTATAAAGACGAAGAAGGGAATACTTATGACGATAATGGCGAAAGAGCCATCTTTTTTGCAAGAGGGGTCATAGAAACCATAAAAAAACTAAACTGGGTACCGGATGTTATTCACCTGAATGGCTGGATGTCCTCAATGATTCCTATTTATCTTAAAAATTATTATAAAGACGATTATTACTTTAAAGACACGAAAATTATACTATCTCTGTACAATGAAGAAAATCTGCCTTTGGAAGAGAATATTAAAGAGAAATTAAAGTTTGATAAGATCAGTAATTTCCACACTGATGGGTCTCTGGATTTCCAAAGTATTGTATCGGAAAGCATGAAATATGCTGACGTGATTGTGAAAGGTGATGAGTTTCTGGAAGGCGAACTGAATAATGCCTTCGAAAATACGACTGCTCAAAAATCCGAATATTTGGATGAGAATTCTATAAAAAAAATATACTAAATTTCAATAATGATTAAAAATATTAAGAATATTTTTCAAATCGCTTCTGTAATTGTTTTCGGAAGTGTTTTTTTATATAATTGTGAACCTGAAGCTGATGCCTTAGGAGAACAGTTTTTTGAGGGTGCAGACGGAACAGAAGTGCAGTATGATCTTATCGCTTATAATATTAATAACAATGATACAGTACGAAGTGATGCCCAGGAAATACCATTGGCTACTCTCGGCGCATTTTCGGAAGGAGTTTTCGGAATGCAGAAAGCAGCTTACGTATCGCAGCTTCGCCCATCACTTTTCGATCCGGAGTTTGGGGATAATGCTGTAGTAGATTCCGTAGTGATGGTTATTAAGCCTTTGTACGCATCAGATTCTGTAGTCACTACTACCGATGAAAATTATATCCATCCTGATGGGAATGTGGATGCAAAAAAAATCTTGAATGCTTATCCTGTTTATAAGTATGGAAAAACAAAAATAAACGGGAATACCAATTTTAACATCAGAGTACACGAGGTAACTGACTTTTTAGCAGCAGATTCTGATATTTCATATTCTAATAAAGCGGTGAACTACGGCTCGGAAATTGGTCACAAATTCTTCAACGGAAAGGTATATTCCACTTCTATTACAAAAGATTCGGATAACAGCAATATCTGGAGTCATGAGGCAAGCATCAGAATTCCTTTGAATCCCACTTTTTTTCAAAATAAAATTATTGCCAAGCAAGGAACTGCAGATTTGAAGGATGCGGCAAGTTTTATCCGCTATTTCAGAGGGGTGAAACTTTCTGTGGATGAAAATGATGGTTACTTGTTCAGATTTACCCCGGAATCGGCAGAAATTATCATGTATTATAAATCTGATAAAACCGAAAACGGAACGGTTACCCGACCTCAGAGCTCATTTAAATTTACCATGGGCGCCCCTAATGCACGCCTCGGACTTTATACCTATAACCGAATTGACACTCCTGTAGCTACCATTCCTCCTGCTTCCGGAAGCAATACACAAACGGGCGATCCTAAGCTGTATTTGCAAGGAATGGGTGGCCCAAGTGCTGGAATTTCTATTCCACCTTCGGTAATTACCACATTAAAGGAAAAACTTAAAAATGATAAAATTGCTATTATAGGAGCTAAAATAAGAGTGTACACTGATGAAGTTGCCTGGAATAACAAGTTTGAGAAGCCTTCCTCTTTTGTGTTTCTTCAAAGAGGAGCTACCGATTTCCTTCCTGAATTAAAAGCTTTTGAGCAAGTTCCTCAGTTCAGTTTGGTGAAGGCTTTTGATCTGGATAAAAATCCCGCCTATTACGATTTTACCATTACCCAGACCTTAAAAGATATGGTGGAAACCGAAGCACCTAACAGAGATTTTGTGATTCATGTTGGAGACTTCAGGGTAAATCCCAATACGAGTACATATTATGGCTATCAGTACGACAGCCGGTCTTATACGCCGAACCGTGTAGTATTGGTGGGTACAGAGCCGGCTAATACTAAAAGAATTCAGTTGAAAATAATTTACGGAAATAAATAAAAAAACAATAACTATGTGTGGAATTGTAGGATATACCGGCTTCCAAGATGCTTATTCAGTAGTCATTAACGGTCTCAGAAGGCTTGAATACAGAGGATATGACAGTGCAGGCATTGTTCTGGAAGGCAATAATGATTTTGCTGTCGCTAAAACAAAAGGAAAAGTGGATGATCTCGTAGCAATTTCAGATCATTTGCAAGCAAAGTATCAGGTAGGAATGGGACATACGAGATGGGCTACCCACGGTGTTCCCAGTGACAGAAATTCGCATCCGCATCTTTCTAATAATGGAAAAATCGCATTGGTACATAATGGAATTATTGAAAATTATGATACCATCAAAACCATGCTGTCAGGCAATGGGTTTACATTTCAGTCAGAAACAGATACCGAAGTTCTCGTCAATCTGATTCAATATTTTATGGATACTCAGCCCGAGATTGAATTTTCCACCGCCGTACGGTATGCACTGAATGAGGTATACGGAGCCTACGCTATTACTGTTATGCACGAAGATTTTCCGGGAATTTTGGTAGTAGGAAGATTAGGTTCTCCGTTGGCTATCGGTTTAGGCGAAAATGAATATTTCATTGCTTCAGATGCGTCCCCGTTTGTGGAGTTTACAAAAGATGCTATTTATTTGGAAGAAGGACATATGGCAACTATTTCACTGGAGAATGGTGTTGATATAAGATTAATTACAGATAATTCCAAAATAGAACCTGCCATTCAGGAACTGAAACTGAATCTTGAACAAATTGAAAAAGGAGGCTACGAACATTTCATGCTTAAAGAAATCTTCGAGCAACCTAAATCTATTCATGATACTATGAGAGGTAGACTACTAGTGGAGGAAGGAATCATCAAGATGGCCGGGGTATGGGATCATCTGGAGAAATTCAGCAATGCGGGAAGAATCATTATCATCGCTTGCGGGACTTCATGGCATGCCGGTCTTATCGGGGAATATCTTATTGAAGAATTTGCACGTATTCCTGTGGAAGTGGAATACGCTTCAGAATTCAGGTATCGTAATCCGATTATCACAGAAAAGGATGTGGTTATCGCTATTTCTCAATCCGGAGAAACTGCTGATACCATGGCTGCATTGAAACTGGCTAAAGAGAAAGGGGCCTTCATTTACGGAATTTGTAATGTTGTAGATTCTTCCATCGCTAGAATTACAGATGCAGGTTCTTATACCCACGCAGGCCCGGAAATAGGGGTAGCTTCCACAAAAGCGTTCACTGCACAACTCACTATTCTGTCTTTAATTGCCATCAAACTTGGAAAGCACAATGGAACGCTCAGCAATGTAGAATTTATGGAATTGATTACCGAGCTGGACGCTATTCCAAAAAAAATAGAAGAAGTTCTGGAATCTACAAACGATAAAATAAAAGAAATTTCAAAAGATTTCATCCATGCTCAGAATTTTCTGTATCTGGGAAGAGGTTATAATTTTCCATCAGCATTAGAAGGAGCCCTGAAACTGAAAGAAATTTCGTACATTCACGCCGAAGGTTACCCCGCGGCAGAAATGAAACACGGTCCTATTGCGCTTATTGATGAGAATATGCCAATTGTCATCATCGCACCAAAAAGAGGGCATTATGATAAGATTGTAAGCAATGTTCAGGAAATAAAGGCTAGGAAAGGAAAAGTAATAGCTGTCGTGAACAAAGGAGATGTTCAAATAAGCACTATGGCAGACTATGTTATTGAAATTCCAGATACGTCAGAATGTTTCTCTCCGATTGTAGCTGCAATCCCGCTCCAATTGCTGTCTTATTACATTGCAGTGTATCGTGGAGCCAATGTAGATCAGCCGAGAAACCTCGCAAAATCCGTCACTGTAGAGTAAAAAAAGCCTGAGGGCGTAAAATAATCTAAGATTTTTTTCGTTTTTCAAAATAAATCTTAAAAGTTTCTTAAAAAAATTATATATTTACCGCTTAATTATAAAAATTAACATGAAAAGGATATTTCTTTTATTATTATCAGCGTC
>JAEYOX010000089.1 GCA_023411265.1 Bacteroidota bacterium
TCTCCCAGGTATGGAAAGGCAACCCAAAAACGAGATCATGTGAAACACTGGTATAACCTATTTCACGAGCCCATCGTGTGACTTGTTCCACATTTTCAAAAGGCTGAATTCTGTTGATGGCTTTCTGCACCTGCGGATCGTAATCCTGAACACCAAAACTGCACCTTCTGAATCCTAAATCATAGAGAGTTTGGAGGTGTTCTCTTGTGGTATTATTAGGATGTCCCTCGAAAGAAAATTCAGGGTATTCGGCAATTTCCGATTTAGAAAAAATGCCTTCAAGAAGAATTTTCAGATTGGCTGGAGAGAAAAAAGTAGGAGTTCCGCCACCCAAATGAAGTTCTTTTATTTTAGGTTTCTTTCCAAAAAGGTTCAGATAAAGATCCCATTCTTTCAGAACACTTTGCAGATAAGGCGTTTCTACGGAATGCTGCTTGGTAATCCGCTTATGGCATGCACAAAATGTGCAAAGCTGTTCACAAAACGGAAGGTGTATATAAAGTGAGATTCCTTCTTCAGTATTACTTTCATGAAATGATCTGATGACCGAATCCTTCCACTGTTCTGCGGAAAACCCGGCTTCGTCCCAAAACGGCACCGTAGGATAAGAAGTATATCGCGGACCCGGGATATTGTACTTGTTGACAAGTGATGAATTCATTTTGCAAAATTACGAAATTATTTCCCTGTAAACCTTTTCTCCTCAATGCGATATATCATGAAAAATCCGCCTCTGATGAAGCGGATTATATGATGAAAGAATCTTAGAAATGCAATGCTCTTTTAAGAATTTAATTTACTGTTCTTCTTTCCATAAACAAAATAGACCAAAACGCCCAGTGCCATCCACGCTGCGAGGCGCAACCAGCTTTCTCCGGGCAGCGACAGCATTAATCCAACGCACACCAGAACGCCCATGATGGGAACAAAAGGAACCCATGGAGTACGGAAACCTCTGGGTGCATTCGGTTGGGTTTTTCTCATCACTAAAACGCCAATACTTACCAGAACAAAGGCTAATAACGTTCCGATGGAAACCATATGTCCCAAATCGGAAATAGGCACAAATCCGGCAAAAAGACTCACAAAAAACAGGAAAAAGATATTGGTTTTCCATGGCGTGCGGAATTTCGGATGAACTTCACCAAAGAATTTCGGCAGCAATCCGTCGCGGCTCATTGAATAAAAAACCCGGCTTTGTCCCATCAGCATAACCAGAATTACCGATGTATATCCGGCAAGAATAGCGACAATAAGAGCAGTTTGAAGGAAACCGTACGGCGTCTGCGCAAAAGCAGTGGCGGCAGGTTTGGCATCATTGGCGAATTCCTGATAGGGCAAAAGTCCCGTCATCACGTGAGAAAAAAGCACATACAGAATTGTACAGATCAGCAGTGATCCTAAAATCCCGATGGGCATTCCTTTCTGTGGATTTTTTGTTTCCTGTGCCGCAGTAGAAACCGCATCAAAACCGATAAACGCAAAGAAAACCGTTGCCGCTCCCATCGCAATTCCGCTCCAGCCGAATTTTCCGAACTCTCCTTGATTTTCAGGAATATAAGGAATATGATTATCAGGATTGATATAACTCCAGCCTAAAGCGATGAAAACAATAACCACCGCAACTTTCAGAATTACAAGAATATTATTGATACCGGAAGACTCTCTCATCCCGCGAATCAAAACCAGAGAAAGCAGCGATACTATAATAACCGCAGGAAGGTTGATGATTCCACCTTCGATGACGGTTCCGTCTCCCAATTTCAGGGTTTCCCATGGTGAGCAAATGAGTTCTGGCGGAAGATGAATTCCAAATTTATTTAATAATTCCAGAAAATACCTCGACCAGGAAACGCCTACGGTAGCTGCACCCAAAGCATATTCCAATACAAGATCCCAGCCAATAATCCATGCCATGAATTCCCCCATCGTAGCGTAGGAATAGGTGTAGGCACTTCCGGCAACGGGAATCATGGAGGCAAATTCCGCATAACACAATCCGGCGAACGCACAACCTATGGCAGCGACAATGAAGGAAATGGTAACAGCAGGTCCTGCATGTTCTGCCGCCGCAATTCCGGTGAGAGAAAACAGGCCGGCCCCGATGATTGCGCCAATACCTAAAGCCACTAGTGCTCCTGAAGAAAGAGTTCTCTTTAATCCTTTTTCATCATCGGTAGCTTCGGCAATAAGTCTTTCATAAGATTTCGTTTTCCATAGATTTGACATAGCGTATTATTTTATTAATTTTCCAAAAATATAAAATTTAATAGGTTATTAACATTTTTAAACGATAAAAATGAGAACTTTCTTTCGATTTCATTGATATACACTGATTTTGTTGTAACTTAAAGGTAATCTTGATTTCTTGCGCAGCAGGCAAAAACTATCCTAACAAATTCAATTGATGAAATAAAAACTGAGGTGGAGCGGTGTGAAAAATGTAAAGTATTCATTAGATATTTTTGACACAGAAAAAATTATCTTTGGCACATGAATTTGTATGATTTCTTCCTGAAGCCTTATGAAAGTTACGAAACAAACCAGATTCTTCTGGAAGTGGCTGCCACCTTTTTTGGTTTGATTAGTGTCATTTTTTCTATAAAAAAAAATATTCTGGTGTATCCTACAGGTATTATTTCCACCATCCTGTATGTTTATATCCTCTATGTCTTCGGTTTGCTAGGTGATATGATGATCAATGGATATTACACTGCAATGAGTATTTACGGGTGGATCTTATGGTCCAAAAACAGCAGGGACTATATTCATGTGGAAGTTTCAAGAACCAATAAAAAAGAATGGCTCCAAAGTGTTATACTCTTCGTGATGAGTTTAGTGTTCGTTACGCTAATTTATTATTGGAAACCTGCATTTGACGGAAATACACCGGAATTGAGATATCTGGACTGGGCCAACTGGTTGGATGTGTTTACTACGGCTCTTTTTCTGGTGGGAATGTGGCTGATGGCGAAAAGAAAAATTGAAAACTGGATTTTCTGGATTGTCGGTGATTTGGTTTCTGTTCCGGTTTATCTTTACAAAGGACTTGGAATAACCAGTGTACAATTTCTCGTATTTACTGTTCTGGCGGTGATCGGTTATCGAGAATGGAACCGCAGTACAACGAAAGGATAAGCACAGTTTCTTTAACTATTCAATTCAGAAAAGCGGCAGAATTAAGTATCTTTGCCGTTACAAATGACTTACGATAAGCCCGAACCATGAATCACATTACCTTTTATAAATATCAGGGAACCGGAAACGATTTCATTATGATCGACAACCGGAATCTCGAATTTCCCAAAAAGAGCAATCTTATTGAAAAATTATGCGACAGAAGGTTTGGGATTGGGGGTGACGGACTGATTTTGCTGGAAAACGACCCTGAATCCGATTTCCGAATGGTGTATTACAATGCAGACGGAAATGAAAGCACCATGTGCGGAAACGGCGGAAGATGCATTGTGGCATTCGCTTCTTTTCTGAATATTTTCAGTGAAGAATGCACTTTCAATGCAGTGGACGGAATTCATGAAGCAAAAATTAGCCAGGAAACCGTATTGCTGAAAATGACAGATGTTCATCATATTACTGCAACGGAAAACGGAAGTATTCTGAATACCGGCTCACCACATTTTGTACAATATATTGAAAATCTGGAAAACTTCGATGTTTTCACCGAAGGAAAATCGATTCGGAATTCAGAAATGTTTCGGGCAGAGGGTATCAATGTCAATTTCGTGGAAGCTCAGGGAGATCATAAAATATTTGTGAGAACCTATGAGCGCGGCGTGGAAGATGAAACATACAGTTGCGGAACAGGTGTTACTGCAGCGGCACTCACCTGGCTGCGGAATAAAAAAATAAATTCAGTTCAGATCAGAACGCTCGGTGGCATTCTTTCTGTATATGCAGAGCAGTTGCAGGATGCATTCATCAATATCTGGTTGGAAGGTCCGGCAAAGCAGGTATTTAAAGGTGAAATCAACATATAGTTTTTCCGAAGATTAATTTTAACATAATGAGTAAAAAGCATACTGTTTTATTCCTCATCGTCGGTATTTTTCTAACCTTAGGATTATTTTGGGGCTACGGCGAATACAATAAATATTGCGGAAATAATGTGGAAAAGGAAGGTTATTTCCACATTCCCACCGGTGCTTCTTTTCAGCAAATTCTCGATTCTGTCGGGCCTTTTGTGAGGAATAGGGAAGCATTCGAGGAAGTTGCCAAGGACAAGAATATGGATCGTATTTTTCATCCCGGAAGGTATCAGATTAAAGAAGGTAGCAACAATACTGATTTGGTGAATATGATTAAAGCGGGGAACCAATCGGAACATGTTTTCAGAATCGGAGATTTTGGTGATGTTTATCAGATGATCGGACGCGTTTCCAGAAAAACGGAAATCGATTCAGCAAAGTTCATTTCAGAACTCAACAAAATAGCTCAGGAAAAAGGTTATAAAAATGCAGAAGATCTGAAAAGATATTTTTTTATTGATACCTATCATTTCTTCTGGACGGTGAAGCCTACGGAGTTTTTCAAAAGATTTGAGGATCAATATGAAAAATTCTGGAATGCGGAGCGTCTTGCAAAAGAAAAAAACAGCGGACTTTCCCGCAATGAGATTTATGCCCTCGCGTCCATTGTTTACAAAGAAAGTGGTGGAAAAACCGATGAACAAAAGACCATCGCCGGTTTGTATTTGAATCGGATACGGAAAGGAATGAAACTGCAAAGCGATCCCACGGTCATTTATTCCATCAATAAGGACAACGGATTTAATCAAAATATTAAAAGAGTGCTGTATAAACATCTTAGACATCCATCACCATACAATACATATGCAAATGCCGGAATTCCTCCCGGACCGATCTGTATTGTAGATAAAAATTCGGTAGATGCCGTTCTGAATCCGGAGCAACATTCGTATATTTTTATGGCAGCAGACCCAGACAGACCAGGATTACACCGTTTCACCGCTAGTGACACAGAACACGCTGCCAATGCCAAAGATTATCAGGAATGGCTGAACTCAAAAAACATTCGGTAGCATTTTAATAAACTTTTAACACTATTGAGTTTAACAAATAATACTTTTCAGCGTCTAATACGGTAACGTTCCCGGAAGTTCTGTGCTTCTAATTTCCTTAATAATAAACGAGCAAAAGTGGATTCTTTTGTAATTAATAAATAAAACGAAAAAATGATTCAAACTGAAATTACCCGAATTCTTACGAGAAAATCTCTCGGGCTTACTTTCGTACTTTCAGCAGCGGCTATGGCGTTTGCACAACAAAAAATTAATGTTTCCGGTAGCATCGTGGACCAGCAGAACAATCCTGTTCCATATGCTTCGGTAAGCTTTACCAACAAAGCCAACGCTGCATTTAATGATGCTGTGCTCACGAATGAAAGCGGTTTTTATACCATAGAACTTGTTCCCGGAAATTATGATGTTACTGTAGAAGCCATTGATTTCAAAAGAAAAACTGCCAATAAGCAGATTGCAGCCGCGGGAAATATCGGGAACATCAGTGTGGAAACCGAAAGTTCAGCGACGCTTACGCCTACTCAAAATATTGAAGGTGTTGTCATTTCCGCACCAGCATCCCGCCCATACCGTGTAGAGTTAGATAAAAAAGTTTACGATCCTTCTCAGGATATCATCAGCAAGGGAGGAAATCTTCAGGATGTGCTCAGCAATGTTCCTTCGGTTTCTGTGGAAACCGATGGCACGGTATCCATGAGAGGAAATTCAAACGTCCGGTTTTTGATTAACGGAAAACCGTCCTCCATGCTCGGTATTGATGACGGAGCGAATGCACTGCAATCCATTCCTGCAGATCAGATCGAAAGAATTGAAGTCATCACCAATCCTTCATCAAAATATGAAGCTTCCGGAACAGCAGGTATTCTGAATATAATCTTGAAAAAAAGTCGTGTGATGGGCTTTAACGGAAGTGTGACAGGATCAGTAGGATACCTCCCAAGTACAAATTTGAATACGAATTTAAGCTGGAGACGCGGCAATTGGATTTGGTTTTTCAATGGCGGCGGCGGATACAATGAACGCAAAGGAACAGGAAATTCTACTACTCGTTATTTTGGAGCTTCAAATGCAGTAACAGGAGTTGAAAAACAGGAAAATGTTAATGAGTCCGAAAACAGTTATTATAATGCCAATGCTGGATTCAATGTAAATCTTTCCGACCGAACCACCTTCAATCTTTCCGGGATGGTCAGAAAATCTGACAACATCAGTACTGGAAACGTAGATTACTGGGATTTCGATGGAAACTACAATTTACTTTCTTCTACAAACAGATTCAACACAGGAACGGGGGACAATTTTTCTTGGCAGGGAGATATAGGGTTGGATCATAAATTTAATGATGAAGGACATAATCTTTCAGTATCTATGAGCGCCCAACAAAGTGATAACACGGGGGGATCAGATATTGTGGAAACAGAAAATAACTTGTTCAAACTTCAGAATCTTATTGATCAGAATACTGTTAACAAAACCATTATTGGGAAATTGGATTATGAACTTCCGGTGGGAGAAATTTCAAAGATTGAAGCAGGTTACCGTATCGACAGAAACAGAAATAATTACGATTATCAGGTTCAGGAATCTCCGGATCAAATCAATTTTGCCATTCTTCCGGAATTTACCAGCAATACGCAATACAACGAGACCATCAATGCTGTATATGCACAGTACAAATCAAAAATTAACCAATTGGGTTACCAGCTAGGTCTCAGAACGGAGATTTCCGATATTAATGTTGTTTTCAGTGATTTGGCCGGAGTCACTTCTAACATTAATAAAAACTACACTGGCTTTTTCCCGAGCGTTTTCCTAAGTTACGATATTGGTGAGGACAGCAATAATCAACTATTACTGAACTATTCAAGAAGGATCAGCCGTCCGAGATCATGGTTTCTGGTTCCTTTTTCGTCATATAATGATAACAGAAATAAATTCCTCGGAAACCCCGAATTAGACCCGCAGTATATTAATTCATTCGAGTTGGGATATGCGTATCAGAAAAGAAAATTTACAATAAATCCGACCTTGTATTATCGTCAGACAGAAGATGAAATCAGAATGATTGTTCTGAAGGATGGCCCTGCTTCCACTACTTTTATTACAAGACCGTTCAATGTTGGTAAAGAATACCAATACGGTCTTGATGTGAATACCAATGCCGACATTCTTCCGTGGTGGAAAATCATGGGAAGCATTGATCTTTATGGATATACTTCTGAAGGCTCATTTTATGATCCGAATCTGATGACAGAACCTCGAGATTTCGGAGGAAGTGGATTCTCTACTCGGGTGAGGCTCACCAATACCTTTCGGATCGATCAGAATACCAATTTTCAACTCCAAGGATTCTTCCGTGGTGGCGAAAAAACAGCAGCCAGTGAAGTTAAACCCATGTATGCGCTTAACTTCGGTGCCAACAGAACTATTTGGGATGGCAATGGAACCATTGCCTTCAATGTACAGGATATATTTGGAACACGTGGACGGGATTATGTAAGCTATGGTGACGGTTTTGAAAGAGAACAATTCATGCAGTGGATGCCAAGAACTTTTTCTCTGAGTCTTACTTATCGTTTCAAACAAGGTGAGAAGGTAGAACAGCCAAGACGAAAACGTGACAATACCTTTGAGGGAGGTGATGACGAAATGCCTCCAATGTAACATGAAAATGTAAATGGATAAGAAAACATGTTGGAAAATTCCAACATGTTTTTTTTTGAACTTATCTGAAGAATATAAAATTAATTTACCATAAAGTTTTCGTATCGGCTGAGTTTTTTAATAAACTCTGCCAGACAGATTGCTCGTTGCAGAAGTCATCAACGGTAATTTTTTAGCAAGGAAATTCTTGGGAAATTGAGCTCTTCTCTCTAGAATAATATGTAAAATTTTATTTATATCAGCCATTTTCACAACGTCGAAATACTTTAGCTATGAGCTCTGGAAGAAATATTTTAGGATCTATGTTTCGTGTAGTATCCTACAAACTAATACTACATCTATTATTCTCCCCCACCTTTTGTGCTTGAACTTCTTTTCCCTATTTTTGATCCAATGAAGCATCTTATCATTATCGGTCAGATCTTTCCGGAGCCTGATTCTACTGCGGCCGGAAAACGAATGATGCAACTGATTGATCTTTTTAGCGGGTTCGGCTTCCGTATTACATTCCTTTCGGCTGCTCACGGTTCTCAGTATAGCACCGATCTTTCTTCTAAAAACATCAACACTCATATTATCCAACTGAATGACAGTACTTTCGATCAGCTTTTAAAAAAGCTGCAGCCGAATATCGTGCTTTTCGACAGGTTCATGACGGAAGAACAGTTCGGGTGGAGGGTTTCTGAAACCTGTCCTGATGCGATAAAAATTCTGGATACGGAAGACCTTCATTTTTTAAGAAAAGCGCGCGAAAAATCGTTCAAACAACACAGAAAAACAAATGGTTCCGATTTGATTTCCGATGTTTTCAAGAGGGAAATGGCTTCCATTCTGCGCTGTGATTTATCACTGATTATTTCTGAGTATGAAATGAATCTGCTCAGGGAAAAATTTAAAATTGATGAATCCATTCTTTATTATCTGCCTATTTTTGCTGAAACCAACTATGCTTCTGCTACTTTTTCGGAAAGAAAAAACTTTATCAGTATCGGAAATTTCCTGCATGAACCAAATTGGCAAACAGTATTACAATTAAAAAAAATCTGGCCACACATCAGAAAACAAATCCCCGAAGCGGAAATTCATCTGTATGGTGCTTATCCTTCTGACAAAGCATTTCAACTTCATCAGCCAAAGGAAGGATTTCAAATTAAAGGACGTGCAGAAAATCTTGCTGACCTTCTTAAAAATTATCGGGTTATGTTGGCTCCGATTCCTTTCGGTGCGGGCATAAAAGGAAAATTGGTGGACGCTATGCAATTTGGCTTGCCTTCGGTTACCTCTTCCATCGGAGCGGAAGGCATGAAGGGACATTTGGAATGGAACGGCTTTATTGCAGATTCCGAAGTAGAATTTATTAAAAAAACAGTTCAGCTTTATCAGGATCAAAGTTGGTGGAAAAAAGCGCAGGATAATGGGTACCGGATTTTGGCGGAACGGTTTTCACAATCATCTTTTGAAGATTCATTTTTTGCAAAAATAAAAGAAGTAGCAGAAAACATCGAGGAACACAGAAACAAAAATTTCTTAGGCCAGATTCTGCATCATCATCAATTCCATTCCACCAAATATATGAGCAGATGGATTGAAGAAAAAAACCGGAATTCGAAACGCACTGATTCTTCAGATGAACACTGATAATTTTCGGAAATGCACCTTGGAAATTATTTTTTCAGTAACAGACTTACCCATTCTTCGCGCTGTTGCCGGTTTTCCAGAGTCAGTTTTTGGGCAGTGCAGACTTCCAGAATATCATTGACATCGAAAAAGCAAAGTCCCGAGAGCAATAATTTTCCACCGTTATTCAACACCGATACATAGGTCGGAATATCAGAAATCAAAATATTCCTATTGATATTGGCGAGAATAATATCGAACATTTCATTCCCGAGATTCTCAGCGGTTCCTTGCGAAATATTTAATTCGACTCCGTTTCGCTGCGCATTTTCGATCGAATTCTGTACCGACCATTCATCAATATCAATCGCACTAACATCAGAAGCACCTTTTTGTTTGGCAAAAATTGCTAAAACCGACGTTCCGCAGCCCATATCGAGGACTTTTTTACCTTCAAAATCCATTCCCAGCATCTGCTGGATCATTAAATGTGTCGTTGGATGATGCCCTGTTCCGAAAGACATTTTGGGTTGAATGACAATTTCATGCATATTGGGATCAGAATCATGAAACTCAGCACGTATCAGCACTTGATCTTCTACATTGATCGGCGAAAAATTCTTTTCCCATTCCTCGTTCCAGTTGATATTCGGCATTTCCTCGCAGGTAAACGAAATCTGAACATTTTCGTGATGCAGTATGTCTAAATTTTTCAGATCTTCTTCACGGTAAATATCTTTCTGAATATAGGCAAGGATACCATCATTTTCTTCGGTAAAACTGTCAAAACCAATATGGATCAGTTCAGCCATCAGAATTTCATTCCAGGGCTGCAGCGGATTTATTTTAAAATCAAATTCGAGGTAAGTTGGCATCGCAAAATTTTTGCAAAAATAACGATTCCCGAACATTCCGCTATTTTTCATTTCAAAACTTTAATTTTGTAGAAATCATGCGCACCATTATGTCCGATAAAACTCAAGAAAAAATAGAGAAACTCCGTGAAGAACTGCATCAGCATAATTACAGTTATTATGTTTTGGATGAGCCGGTTATATCAGATTTTGAATTTGATTTGAAACTGAAAGAACTTCAGGAACTGGAACTGAAACATCCTGAATTTTACGATCCCAATTCACCTACCCTGCGTGTTGGCGGAGGAATTACGAAGCATTTCCCCACAGTGCAGCATCAGTTCAGAATGTTTTCTTTGGATAATTCCTATGATTTTGATGATCTGGAAGACTGGGAAAGACGCATCATTAAAACCGTTGACAAACCTGTAGAATTTGTAGCAGAACTGAAATACGACGGTGCTTCTATTTCGATCCTGTATGAAAACGGAAAACTGTCGCAGGCTGTAACACGGGGAGACGGATTTCAGGGCGACGAAATCACGGCTAATGTGAGAACTATTTCGGATATCCCGCTTATTTTACGAGGTGATTTTCCTCCGAAATTTTATATGCGCGGCGAAATCTATCTGACCAGAAAGAATTTTGACAAAATTAATGCAGCGCGTGAGGAAGAAGGCCTGGATCCGTTTATGAATCCCAGAAATACTGCTTCCGGAAGCCTCAAAATTCAGGATTCGGGAGAAGTCAGAAAACGCGGACTTTCGGCGGTACTTTATCAGTTTGTCGCAGAAAACTCACCCATAGAAACCCATTGGGAACTTTTGCAAAAAGCTAAAAAGTGGGGTTTTAAAATTTCGGATCAGGCGCAATTATGCAAAAACTTGGATGAAGTAAAAAAGTTTATCAATTTCTGGGACGAACAGCGTCATCTTTTGCCTTTTGAAATTGACGGAATTGTACTGAAAGTAAACTCATTACACCAACAGCGGCAACTGGGTTACACGGCCAAATCACCGCGCTGGGCGATGGCCTATAAATTTAAAGCCGAGAAAGTGGAAACCGAACTCCAAAGCGTTTCGTATCAGGTAGGCAGAACCGGCGCCATCACTCCGGTAGCCAATCTGAAACCGGTTTTATTAGCCGGGACAGTGGTGAAAAGAGCCTCACTGCACAACGAAGACATCATCAAAAAACTGGATCTTCATGAAAATGACTTTGTTTTTGTGGAGAAAGGCGGTGAAATTATCCCTAAAATCGTAGGCGTAAATTTTGAAAAAAGAGTTTCAGACAGTCAGGAAATTCAATACATCAGTCATTGTCCCGAATGCGGTTCGGAACTGGTAAAAATTGAGGATCAGGCCATTCATTTTTGTCCTAACGAAATGCACTGTCCACCGCAGGTTATGGGAAAAATGATTCATTTTGTTTCCAGAAAAGCGCTGAACATTGAAAGTCTGGGACAGGAAACCATTGCCCAACTGTACCGGGAGAAGCTGGTGGAGAATCCCGCAGATTTTTATGTTTTAACAAAAGAACAATTGCTTCCGCTAGACCGAATGGCTGAAAAATCGGCGCAAAATATTATTTCCGGCATTGAAAAATCGAAAGAAGTTCCTTTTGAAAAAGTGCTGTTCGGAATCGGAATTAAGCATGTGGGGGAAACGGTGGCCAAAAAGCTGGTGAAGAATTTCCCAACGATAGATGCGCTTAAAAATGCGACCGCCGAAGAGTTGTGTCAGGTAGAGGATATTGGTGAAAAAATCGCGTTGTCCATCGTCGAATTTTTCAGCAATCAGGAAAATGTATTGATGATTGAAAGACTGAAATCGTACGGCGTGCAACTGGAAAAAGGCGAATCGCAACATGAAATTTTAAGTTCAATTCTGGAAGGAAAAACTTTTCTTTTCACCGGAAAACTGTCTCTTTTTACCCGAGAACAGGCAGAAGAAATGGTGGAAAAAAACGGCGGCAAAAATATTTCAGCAGTTTCAAAAAACCTGAATTACCTTGTAGTGGGCGAAAAAGCGGGGAGCAAACTGAAGAAAGCACAGGATATCGGTACGATAGAAATTCTTGATGAGCAGCAGTTTCTGGATTTGATTGAGAAAAAATAATTTATTTGAATGCTTAAAAAAAGTTTACCTTTAACGAAAATTCTCTGCATGAAAAAACTCTATCTTTTCTTAACATTTCTGGCATTTCATTTTTCGTTTTCACAAATTGTGAATATTCCGGATGCGAATCTCAAAGCATTATTGCTTTCTTTCAGCCCTACCAATGGAGGCGCCTTAGACATTAATAATAATTCTATAAAGATTGATACGAATAATGATGGTGAAATTCAGGTATCTGAAGCGCAGCAAGTAAATGCATTAATGCTTCAGTTGAATAACACCAACATCACCAATCTTGACGGATTGAATGAATTTCCCATGCTGAAAAGTCTGGCTTTGTATAACCCAAACTTTACCAGTGCTGTTTCCAATCTCAGCAATTTTCCAAGCCTGGAGTATTTACAGATAAACCATGGACTCGTTAATTCATGGAATATCCAAAATAATATTGCTTTAAAAACAGTGAAACTACAGTCTGTTCTGGCAAATTCTATTTCCATTCAGG
>JAEYOX010000110.1 GCA_023411265.1 Bacteroidota bacterium
CGCGGACCGCCGCTGGCTCCCTGAGTCTGGAAATGATTGATGACAGGAACCTCGATGCCGTCGATATAAAATTTATTTTCTGCCGAGCTTCCGCCCCGGATAAAAAGGTCGTTTCGGAAGGTGGCGGTGGATCCAACGCCCGGAAGGGAAAGAATGGCTTTGGAAATATCCCGGTTCGAACCTGCATTTTTCTGTACTTCTTCGCTGGTAATGTTTCGCAGAGAAACAGGGCTTTCCGCTGTTGTTTTGTATACTCTTGCCGTGATGACCACCGTTTCGATTTCCTGTTCGCTCGTAGCAGTTTTCTGAAGCCCGATAGAAAACGTAAGGTTTTGGCTGGGAACAACGGAAATGTCGTTCAGGGTTCCGTTCTGATAGCCTTCCGCTGCGATCTGCAGACTGTAATTTCCTGCGGGCAGATCCGGCAATGCTACATTTCCTACTCCGGAAAACTGTTGTCCGGTGGAAGCAACGGTGATGGTGGCCGGTAAAGGTTGTTTGGAAAAATCATCGAATACATTAATGTTCAGGCTCCCTGTTTGGGCAGATAAAAACGCTGCGGAAAAGAGTGACAGGAGAACGAGAGTCCGGGTGAAGAATGCGGCCATGAGTTTTATTTTTTAATGCAGGCAAAATTAAGCGATCTCAACGAAATAACCCTTCAATATGATCGTATTCTTCTATTCGTAGGGTAAGGAATCATAATTATCCTCAGGATTTTGAAAGTTCTGCAGGATACGGACGATATAAAGTATATCATTATCAATCTTGTAGATAAGTGTGTTGTGTTTTGTAATAAGTATTTTATGATATGGAGTGTCTTCATACTTCTGGAAAACAACAACGCTCTCTGTAATGGTTTTTATACAGTTTTCCAAGGCTATCCCAAAATTCATAAGCACCGTTTCGTTCCATTTATATAACAGAAAATCTTCTATTGCCTCCAAATCCCGGAACGCAGTTTCGCTATACTTAATTTGCATTTCTGTATTCCTCAATTTTTTTCCTCATCCTTTCCATAACCTGCTCGTGGGAATACACTTTTCCGTTTTTAAAATCTTCTTCGGCTTTTTTAAGGGATTCCAGAATTTCTTCTTTGGTTTCGTTGCGCCATTCTTTTACTTCCACGGCTTTGGCAATTTCTAGAAGCTCCTCGGGAGTGAATTTTTTTTCTCTCAGTTTTCTGAAGAAAGTAGGTTTTTTAATTCCGGATTTTTCAATAATATAGTTCATTTTGAAGGGGGAATCCTTTAGAATCCGGTCAATATTATTCTGAATGTAAATGAATTTTTCTATTTCTGCTATCATTTTGTTTTACTTTTTAATATCAATTAGTAATACAAATATAATTAATAAATGATGCCATCCATCTTCTATTCCAGAAATTTATCCACCTCCGGTTATAAAAGACCCTCATCCACCAAATTCGGCAGCGTCACTTTTAAGTTGGGTTCTGCTTCCATTGCCCGTTTGATGGCGAAAATGGCTCCCTCATTTCTCGCCCAGCTTCTGCGGGAAATCCCGTTGTTCACATCCCAGAACAGCATAGATTTCAGCCTTCTGTCGGCATCAGCGCTTCCGTCCAGCAACATTCCGAAACCACCATTGATCACTTCGCCCCAGCCTACACCGCCACCGTTGTGGATGGAAACCCAGGTCGCCCCACGGAAACTATCGCCAATGACATTGTGTATGGCCATATCGGCAGTGAAGCGGGAACCGTCGTATATATTGGATGTTTCACGATAAGGCGAGTCGGTGCCGGAAACATCATGATGATCGCGGCCCAGAACTACCGGGCCAATTTCTCCGTCTTTAATGGCATGGTTGAACGCTTCGGCAATTTTCATGCGCCCTTCGGCATCGGCATAGAGTATTCTTGCCTGACTCCCGACTACCAGATTATTTTCCTGAGCACCTTGGATCCACTGGATATTATCGGCCATTTGCTGTTGAATCTGTTCCGGTGAATGCTGCATCATTTCCTCCAAAATTTTTGAAGCAATCTCGTCTGTTTTCTGCAGATCCTCCGGTTTACCGCTGGTACACACCCACCGGAACGGCCCGAAACCGTAATCAAAGCACATGGGTCCCATAATATCCTGCACGTAGCTCGGATATTTAAATTCCCGGCCCAGGGTGGGATTTTCAGCCATTACATTGGCTCCGGCACGGCTGGCTTCCAATAAAAAGGCATTTCCGTAATCGAAGAAATAAGTTCCTTTCTCAGTATGCAGGTTAATGGCGGCAGCATGCCGGCGTAAACTTTCCTGAACTTTTTCTTTAAACAGATCCGGATTTGCAGCCATCATTTTATTGGAGTCTTCAAATGAAATTCCTACCGGATAATAGCCTCCAGCCCACGGATTGTGAAGCGAAGTCTGGTCTGAACCGATGTCTATTTTCAACCCGGCTTCCGCAAATTTTTCCCAAACTTCCACCACATTTCCAAGGTAAGCCAAAGAAACCGTTTCTTTGTTTTCCTGTGCGGTTCGGACTCTTTTTACCAGATCAGCCAGATTCTCATGAATTTCATCAATCCATTTCTGTTCGTGGCGGATGCGGGTAATTTTAGGATTTACTTCAGCACAAACCGTAATACAACCGGCAATATTTCCGGCTTTTGGTTGTGCTCCGGACATTCCGCCCAAACCGGAAGTAACGAATAACCCGCCCTTTGGGGTTCTATTTACTTTTCTGAAGGCATTCAGGACCGTAATGGTGGTGCCGTGCACAATACCCTGTGGGCCAATGTACATATAACTTCCCGCAGTCATTTGCCCGTATTGTGAGACGCCCAGTGCATTGAATTTCTCCCAATCGTCGGGTTGGGAATAATTCGGAATCATCATTCCGTTAGTCACCACGACCCGGGGTGCATCCTTATGCGAAGGAAATAATCCCATAGGATGGCCGGAATACATCACCAAGGTCTGCTCATCCGTCATTTCCGACAAATACTTCATGGTAAGCAGATACTGCGCCCAGTTCTGGAATACAGCACCGTTTCCTCCGTAGGTAATCAGTTCGTGAGGGTGTTGCGCCACGGCGTAATCCAGATTGTTCTGAATCATGAGCATAATGGCTTTTGCCTGTTCGGATTTTCCCGGATATTCTGAAATGGGTCTTGCCTTCATCTCGTAATCGGGGCGAAAACGATACATATAGATTCTTCCGTATTCTTCCAGTTCTTTTCGGAATTCGCTTATCAGTTCGGTATGAAATTTTGGATCAAAATACCGCAAAGCATTTCTGACGGCCAGTTTTTTCTCTTCTTGAGTCAAAATTTCCTTGCGTTTCGGTGCATGGTTGATTTGCGTATCGTAGGGTTTGGGCTGTGGTAATTCGTTGGGAATCCCTTGCTGAATCTGTTCCTGAAATGTCATTTTTGAAAATTAATTTGAGGGGATAAAGATAATAAAATGAAATGTACTCCGGAGAGGATTATCGGATCTACCTGAACTTTTCCGGAAAACCAAAATAGCTTTGTTACCATCTGATCACATCATAATGAATTCAGCATTTCTAAAAATTAAAAAGCACATGATCAGTGATTCTGATTCTGGTAATGATCTGCGTCTAGACGTTCAGCATTTTTTAGGTAGGATAGGAGCGGTATCTAATAGAATACACTAGGGAGATGCTAAAACTTCATCCGCAGTCAAAATCTTTCATAAAATGCTGTAACTTATGATCGCCTGGAATATCTGTAGTGATGACGCACGCTTGCTGTTCCGTACAACAAAAAGCCAGAACTTTCCGGGTTCTGGCTTTTGTGAAGTTTTGATTTTAATTATCTTGCGATATTCACAGCACGGGTTTCACGGATTACCGTTACTTTTACCTGCCCCGGATAAGTCAGTTCGTTTTGTATTTTTTCGGAAATATCATAAGAAAGCTGGTGAGATTGTTCGTCGCTAACTTTTCCGCTTTCCACCATCACGCGCAGTTCACGGCCGGCCTGTATGGCGTAGGCACTCGAAACGCCTTCAAAACTCATAGCAGCAGATTCCAGATCTTTGAGTCTTTGGATATAGGATTCCAAAACCTGGCGTCTTGCTCCCGGTCTTGCTCCGGAAATGGCATCGGCAACCTGAATGATCGGTGACAGAAGTGAAGTCATTTCCACTTCGTCATGGTGCGCGCCGATAGCGTTCACGACTTCGGCATTTTCTCCGAATTTTTCTGCCCACTGCATTCCAAGAAGAGCGTGCGGAAGTTCGGATTCCTGCTCCGGCACTTTTCCAATATCATGCAGAAGTCCGGCTCTCTTGGCAAGTTTCACATTCAATCCCAATTCTGCGGCCATTGTAGCAGCGATATTCGCCACTTCACGGGAATGCTGCAACAGGTTTTGTCCATAAGAGGAACGGTATTTCATTCTTCCTACTATTTTTACCAGCTCGGGATGCAAACCGTGAATTCCGAGGTCTATAATCGTGCGTTTTCCGACTTCTATAATTTCTTCTTCGATCTGTTTTCTGGTTTTTTCTACCACTTCTTCAATTCTGGCCGGGTGAATTCTTCCGTCAGTCACCAGTCTGTGAAGTGAAAGCCTTGCCACTTCTCTTCGCACAGGATCGAAACAGGAAAGCAAAATGGCTTCCGGTGTATCGTCAACAATAATTTCTACGCCGGTTGCGGCTTCCAAAGCGCGGATGTTTCGCCCTTCTCTTCCGATAATTCTACCTTTTATTTCATCCGATTCGATATTGAAGACAGAAACAGAATTTTCAATAGCTTGTTCGGTTCCAATTCTCTGAATGGTTTGAATAACAATTTTTCTGGCTTCACTTTTCGCGTTCAGCTGCGCCTCTTCCATAATTTCCTGTACATGAGCCTGTGCTCTGGTTTTGGCTTCCGCCTTCATGGTTTCTACGAGTTCAGCTTTTGCTTCTTCGGCGGTGTAATGAGAGAGTTTTTCAAGAATCTCTACCTTCTGAGCGGTAATGGTTTCCAGTTCTTCCTGCTTTCTTTCCAGGATTTCCTGTTTTTTGGTATAATCGGCAATTTGTCTGTTGAGATCTTTTTCGAGTTTTCCGGTTCTGCTTAGTTCGTCATTCAGTTTTTGCTCTTTATCGCGGATTCGTTTTTCGATTTCCTGCATCTTCTTTTCCCGGTTCTGAATTTCTGCATCGTGCTGTGACTTCAGTTCCAAAAATTTTACTTTGGCTTGTGCTTCCTTTTCCTTTCTTACAGATTCTGCTTTTACATTGGAGTTTTCTATAATATTTTCAGCATTTTTTCTGGCATCTTCTATAATGAATTTAGCTTTGGTATTGAGGCTGCTTTTAGATAATAGCAGTCCAAGTAAAATTCCTGCTGCCAAGGCTATAAAGCCGATGATAATAGTAGCGGTAAGTGTCATATATATTAAGTTTTATTTCTACATGTTTGATATTAAACTTTGGGATTGTATTTCGCCCATTTATTTCATAAAAAAACCTACAACAGTTCAGGTGATAAGAGTAAACTCCTAATCAACACGATTTGAACTGATTTCCTTTGTCTGTAATCCGCGAAATGCGGCACGCCATTCAAAGGACATTTGTTCGGTAATT